>PXAI01000259.1 GCA_003567135.1 Balneolia bacterium
AGCGGAATCAACGCCGCCGGTCAGGGTGTGATTGTGTATGTTTTCGCCGATGATAATTATGACGGGACACCAAACCCTTGGCCTAAACAGCTTTATGTTAACGGTTTACCAAGGGCAGGTGTAGTTTCCAAAACGCTATCCCGAACCGGAGACAATGGCTGGCATTTACTCAGTAATCCGTTTCCATATCCGGTTTCATGGGCCAGCATAGCCGCTGATTTAAATCCTGCACAGGTTCATAGTAATTTGTATATATGGGATGCCAATCGTGACGGTGGCGCCGATTATATTGACTCAGCATCAGAAGCTTTTTCAGGAAATTTAGCCCCCTTTCAAGGTTTCTGGGTGAGAGCGTTACAACATAATGCACCATTACAGCTTAGTGAGGCCCATCTTTCAAATGGCGAAGGGGGTGCAGAAATTTTCAATACAGAAGAAATCCCGACGCTTCGAATAACCCTTTCAGGATCGGGAATGCAGGCGGAAAGTCAACTGTTTTTTGATGACGATCGTGCTATGTATCCGGAGTCCTTTAATGCCTATCGAATGAGTAGCTTGGTTGCGGACTATCTGCATGTGTTCACAACATCACCAGAAAATGACACAGCATGGAGAGCGCAGTATTTGCCGAGAACCGAATCATTTGCCAAAGAGCTGCCACTACATATTCAAACAAGCGGCAGTGGTGAATTCACACTTGAAGTTCCTGAGTTTCCGTTTTTGGAAGACACCCAAATCGTTCTTACGGACCATCACACCGGTCAACACATGCTCCTGAGTGATGGATTTTCGTACAAATTTACGATTGAAGAATCGCACATGCTGAACTCCGGAAATCATTCTATTGAAGACATGTTCTCAAGGTCGGAGCCGGTAGTCAGACTTAATCAGGATGATCCTCAACATCGGTTCACGTTAACGATTAACCAAAACTACACACACGTTGAAGCAGAAAATGAATTGCCAACAACCTTCAGCCTGCAACAAAACTACCCGAACCCCTTTAACCCAACCACTCAAATCCAATACGCCCTACCCGAATCAGCCAACGTCCGTTTGGATGTATTTAACGTGGTGGGTCAGCGCGTAGCGACTTTGGTAAACGGCGAGCAAAACGCCGGAAGACACAGCGTCAGCTTCGATGCTTCAAGACTGGCCAGCGGGGTGTATCTGTACCGCCTGCAGGCAGAAAGTTTTGTGCAAACGAGGAAGATGATGCTGGTTAAATAATTCAGGATTAAAGACGATAGAGCGCTGATATAACTTAATTTAACGTTGAAAAATAAAAACCTGTCAGGGTTAAAATCCTGACAGGTTTTTTCGTTTTTTTGAGACTTTATCACCTCACAAAAATCACCCCGGACGGTGTCATAAGCGTGATTCATTCTGAATTTTTGGTGCATTAAAATTTTCCGGCAAATTCAAATTATAGTTCAGTTTGTAATTGCGGTTTATTTAAAAAAAAACTATACTAAGCCAAATTTATTATTATAAAATATTATAATTAATACGCTTATGAAAATACGCTTATGAAAAAGATACTCATACTTATCGCTGTTATTTCACTCGCACTTATGCAGTTACCTCTTTCTGCCCAGGTCTTCTCCCCAAATGCCGAGCAGCAGGTTTTGCTAAATCTGGCTGATGAAAAAGAGTATATCAGGGTTATTATTACTTATGATTTACCGTTTACGGCCGCCGGTGATGACCAGCCTGGATTGCTAAATCAACAGCGTGCGGCGATTGCTTCTGCCACTGAGCAGATTCTTGAGCGCAACCGCGATGTTGAATTTGAAAACGTCCGAACCTACAATAATCTGCCCCATATGGCTATGACAACGAACCGACAGGGGCTCATCGCATTATTTAATGATCCAGATGTACGGGATGTGCAGATCGATGAACTTTCAGCTCCTTCCATGGATGTTAGCAATGGAATTGTCGGATCACCCGTAATTTGGGATCTCGGTTATACAGGTGAAGGAATGACCGTGGCCGTTCTGGATACCGGTGTGGATGCTTCTCATACCCATTTTGGAGGCCGGGTGGTAGCCGAAGCCTGCTTTTCATCGAATGTCCCTTCTCAAGGTGCCAGTACGCTCTGCCCTGACGGTACACAAGAACAGATTGGGGCAGGTGCCGGTGATGATTGCGATACATCCACGATTAGCGGTTGCGGGCACGGTACACACGTAGCCGGCACAGTTGCCGGAAGTAGTATGAGCTCTGGCCGTGCCATTGACGGCGTTGCAAAAGATGCAAATATCATAGCAATTCAGGTATTTTCGGAATTCGATTATCAGGATCCGGGAGAACCTTGCGGGGGAAGCGCAACGGAAAATTGTGCTCTCGCTTACACTTCCGATCAGATTGCCGGATTAAACTGGCTTTATGATCAGCGTAATGATTATACAATTGTTTCTGCCAACATGAGTCTGGGTGGCGGGTTCAATTCATCAGTTTGTGATGGAACTCAAACGAGCAGAAAAAATGCAATGGATCAGCTTAAAACAGCCAATATTGCCACAGTAGTAGCGTCAGGTAATAACGGTTTCAAAAATGCTTTAAACGCCCCAGCCTGTATTTCTACGGCCATTTCTGTGGGATCTACCCAAACAGGCAAAGGTGGAACAACTGAAGATGCCGTATCTGGTTTTTCAAACAGCGCAGATTTTCTGGATTTACTTGCACCAGGTCACTGGATAGAATCAGCTCAACCTGACGGTAATTATGCTACCTTTCGGGGAACTTCCATGGCCGCCCCACACGTAGCCGGAGCCTGGGCGCTCTACCGACAGGCATTTCCGGATGCTTCGGTAGATGACGTGCTTGCAGCTATTGCCGATCATGGTGTTTTAGTGACTGATGATGCCAATGGAATCACGACGCCGCGCCTCCAGATTGACGAATCCATGCTTAATACGCAATCAGTTACCCAAATTCCGGGTACCAATCAAGGCTGGCGCATGTTGGGTTCCCCTGTCCCGAATACCACGTATGCAGATATGTTCAATACTATCTGGACTCAGGGTTTCCCCGGATCAAATGG
>PXAI01000057.1 GCA_003567135.1 Balneolia bacterium
ACTGGCGGAAATACCAGTGGTTCCGTACAATTTACCATCAATACACCAGGAACCTACGAATTCCGTTACTACAAGAATAATCGCTATACAGAGGTCGCTCGGTCAGGGGAGGTGGTGGTAGAACCCTCTTGCCCAGTTTCTGACCTTTCGGGTATTGTAAATTATCCAACCAGCAGAAGCGGACCGATCATTGCTTTCGGAGATTCTTTAACTGAAGGGGTTGGTGCGAGCGCTGGTAACGATTATGTCAGCCAATTAGAGAGGTTGTCAGGACAATCTATTATAAATGCAGGAGTTCGTGGTGATACAACACGCTCTGCGTTGGCTCGATTAGAACAAGACGTACTCAGTAATGACCCGTCAGTAGTCATTGTGTGGCTTGGTGGTAACGATATTCTGTTGCAGTATTATGATCGAGTTATAAGTTCTGCCAGCCCATCGTTTGCCACGCTACTTAACAATATCTTAGATAGATTGGGTAGTGGAATTCCAGGCGCAGATATGGTGGATCGAGAAGAGACGTTTGCTAATCTAGAGAAGATCATTACCAACATCCAAGATGACGGGGCGGTTGTATTACTGGCTGGCTTTAGTGGATCCCCTTTTGACAGTGATCTAGAGCGTCAATTTCGTAGTGTGGCAGACGCCACTGGTTCGCTCTACGTTCCAAACCTACTTAGTGGCATCTTAGGACGTTCAAGCTTAATGAGTGATCTTATCCACCCGAATGATAGCGGGTATCAGTTGATTGCCCAGCGCGTCCATGAGCAACTAGTTTGTGTGGTTGATTAGTAGTAATATTTAGTACAACCAATTTTTTTAAAGCTCAAGTGGAGTCTTTTTTGCGTCCGAATTATCAAGGGGCAACAGAGCGGTATCGATACTGTCTAAAATGTCCTGTAAGGAAACACGAACCTTAACCAAGTAGCATTCGATACCATGTTTTTCCATTTTTTCTCGAGTGGCAGTGTCATCAAGGTTGGTAAGGACGATAACTTTAGTATTCTTTAATTCAGGTGGTAGGTTGCGAAGACGCTGTAAGAAAAGCGAGGCATCCATTGATTCGGTTAGTATGTCTAATAAGATCAAACTTGGCTTAATAGTAGAAAGCTGTTGTAGTGCCAACTCCGTATTCTCAATCGTTGTAACCTCATATCCAGAGTGTGAAAGTGATACTTTTAAGGATTCACGAAGATCCGTTTCGTCTTCAATGATCAAGATATGTTTCTTTTCAGACTCTTTAAACATTATCGATAGTATAGCACGCAGTTTGGGAAGAACTAAAAGTAGGATCATGGTCTTGAGTTATTCGCTACGAAAAAAGTAAGCGTTGTTTTGCAGCAAACCAGAGGTCTTTTTTGGTGGATACTGACACTAAATAGAGCTGCCCCGTCAAATGAATGGGGCAGCTTGTGATGCTTAAGAATAAAGATGTGCTAGCGAGAGCGTCGCAGTTCCACCTTTAATCCCACGGTTGTTGCGATAATAAAACCTAGCATAAATAAAACAGAGTTTATTTGTACCAAGAGAGGCACAAAACTGGTTTCGGAAAAGAACATCGCTACTTCAGAAAGAGACATAGGCCAACTAATCGCAACACTGGTATTTGTTAATACCGAGTGCGCGATCGCGACGAGGGCAAAAATAACACTTCCGGCTAATGTAATGAAGAACATTTGCACGTATGTCCACAACAACCCGCAGTCACGAGAGCATTTCAGTTTTTTTAGTACACTGACCGCGAGAGTGACCGTAAGCGCGGCCATAACATAGCCGACCATTGGCACTAGACCATAGTGCAACTCCCAGAGTGTTGCTATTTCGCGATCGAGTTTGGTCGTGATGGTTATGATTCCAGGAATTAGATACCACCAAAGTGAAGTACCAAGTACTGGAATGAATAGAACCAGCAAAGTAGAGCGTACAAAGTTTCGCTTTGTCATAAGGAATCTCCACTCCAAAAGTTTGGATCTTTCAAATTGCCTCTAATCTTATCTAAGCAAACCTCGAGTACTGTGTCAAAACGTAGCAACGTGCTTGATTGTAGACATACCAGCTTTTTAAGAAATAGTACCCCCTTAAAGGACGTGGATGATCTTATGAAACCTGGGTGTAATTACTTTTGCTCATGGTATGATTATGTTTTGTTATGGATAATTTAAGACTGCGTTTAAATAGTACGTTCGCTAGCTATTTTAAAGAGGTCATCTATGGTGGTACCGACGGTATCGTTACGACCTTTGCGGTTGTGGCGGGGTTTGCCGGAGCAACTCTTTCGGTAAGTGAGACAACCCAGTTGACATTTATGGTGGTGTTGTTGTTTGGGTTGGCTAATCTGTTTGCTGATGCAGCTTCGATGGGTCTGGGAAATTTTTTATCTGTTCGTTCCGAAAAGGACCATTATAGGATCACGCGCGGCAAAGAACAGGAACTAATACAACAAGACCCAGCTCATGAAAGAAAAGAGACGATAGGTGTTTTGCAAGCAAAAGGATTCACTTATGAACAAGCGGCGACTTTGGCTGACACATACAAACACAATGAGGAATACTGGTTGGATTTTTTGATGCACCACAAACAGGGGATCTCAGATCCACGAAAGGAAAAGGAAGTATTTACTGGACTGACCACCTTTTCATCTTTTGTGGTATTTGGCGCGATTCCACTTTTGCCTTTCATACTTCAGCTCAGCGATGATACAGCAGTTGTCTTTTTTTATTCTTGTATAGGAACATGTATAGCTTTGGTGTTACTTGGCCTATTGAAATGGCGAGTGATCGGCGTGCGCCTACACCGAGCGGTGACTGAGGTGGTCTTAGTTGGCGGAGTCGCGGCAGTGATAGCGTACTTCGTTGGAACTTTCTTCGCTATGTAAACATACACTCGTATGTTTTTTGATAGGTATTACACCCAGAAATCACTTTGCGGAAATTACGTGACAGCGCTTTTTAGACCACGTGTTTTGTTTAATACAGTAACGATACTTAAGATATTTTGACAGGCCTTTTAAAGGAGTCTATGTATTGGTACCG
>PXAI01000087.1 GCA_003567135.1 Balneolia bacterium
AATTGTTACTGATAGTAATAGTTGTTAAAAAAACACAAATATCAGTAATAAGCAACCTATATGTTTTATATAAAAATAATTTATAGCGTTTTTTTGTGGTTGCTGTAAATTCGGGTGAAATTGCGGGCTTGTTTTGCCCCCCTGAATTACTGCGATATTCAATTCCTGATATTTTATTGAGCACTTTCCGGAAATAAAAAAAGCCCCTGACCTCGCGGCCAGGGGCTTTTTATTTTTTTACTCAGATGATTACTTCACGAGCATCATTTTCTGTGTTTGCACGAAGCTTCCGGCCTGCAGCCTGTACAGGTAAATACCTGAAGCCAGTCTTGAAGCATCGAAGCTAACGGTGTGCGTTCCTGCGTTCTGTATTCCGCTGACCAATGTTGCAACACGCTGGCCCTGAACGTTGAAGATATCGAGGCGAACCTCAGAAGCTTCAGGCAGGGCGTAGGTGATGTTGGTTGACGGGTTGAACGGGTTCGGGTAGTTCTGGCCGAGCGCGAACTCGGTTGGGATGTCGTCGGTGTACTCAACACTAACGTCCATCAGGTTGTTGTAGAATACAACATCCAGAACCTGGTCTTCACCAACGAGAACGACTACGCGATCCTCGGCGCCGTCAGGGCCAACCTGGCCTTCCCATCCGCCGTTCGGCAGGTTACGGTCATCACCGGCAACGATGAAGTACTTGTAACCGTAGGAAGTTCCGGCATCACCGGCCAGTTCGTAGGTGATGGTGTACACGCCGGGCTCATCGCCTTCTGCGAGTTCATCGCCTTCAACCACGCTCCAGTCGTTAAAGGCTCCGCGGATGTACACAAGGTCGCCAATCGACGGGTCAAAATTACCGAGTTCTTCCTGAACGCTCATGTTCACCTGGAAGGTGACCATTTCTGAGCTGTCGTCTTCTTCAACGGTCAGCATCACAGGAACCTGAACAACCGGCGTATCTTCCACGTTGGTGGCAATATTAATGAACGCGTTGTACACGCCCGGCTCCAGGCCTGAGGAATCCACCGTAAGGGTGATTTCGTTGCTGCTGCCACCGGCAATTGTTCCGCTGACCGGATCGCCTGTGATCCATGTTGCAGGCACAGCATCTTCACCAAAGATAGAGATGGTATCTATCTTCATAACGAACATGTCTGATACATCGTGGTGTCTCCAGGCGATGTGCACGGTTTGGCCTGCGTAAGCACTCAGGTCGATTTCACGCTGAAGCCAGGTGTCGCTGGACAGCGTTTCTGAAAAGAGTTCCTCAGTGAAATCCCCGGGAGCTGTTCCAGTAGTTGATAAATATACCGTGTAATTCTCCAGTGGCCAGTCAGGATCCTGCGCAGCTACCCAGAACTCGAGCGTATCGTTCGGGCCAAGCTCAATGGCAGGGGTGATCAGCCAGTTATCCGGAGTCAGAACCTGATTTTGCCACCATGAGGCCGATGCAGCAGAGGCTGTTCCGCTTTGAGGCTCAAATTCATATTGGAACCAGTTCTGACCGTCGCCATCTGCATCAGTAATGGTCCATCCTGCAGGCGGGAATACGCCGCCGGAGAAATTCTCCTCAAGGCGAACGGTGCTGGATGGCGTTACATGCGGATGCGGATTGGTAAGCATTCGGATTTCACCATTTGTGTGAGCAACCATGCGCGGCTGGCCGGATTGAGTAACTTCCGTTCTGGTGGCAAACTGCTGGAACGGGTAGTTACGGTACTGGCGAACTGCGTTTTTCAGGCGATCGGTGATGCCTTCAATACCGCGGCCTTCATCCGAAACGGCCGTTGATTCAACAGCTACGCGACCAGGAGCGGCAGGAGCAGCATCGCGCGCCTGGGCATCAGCCTCAATAAAGCTGATTGAGTACACGAGCTGATCAGCACCATCCTGACCCGCATTTGCGATTGACATTGTAGAAGTAGTTGATTCTCCTTCTGTAAGAGTGAATTCAAACATATCAGGAGTTACTTCCACAACGGCCGGGCTGATTGCCTCACCACGTAGCTGTACGAATACTGGGCTCGGATTAGCATTGCTGTAGATAAACAGCGTACCGTTTTTAACCCTTGCCAGAATTGGCGCAAAGGTTACATCCAGCATAAATGCTTCTTCAGGAGCGAGTGAAACGGGCATGGTTTCAACGATGTAAGCATCGCGGTCTGTGTTGAAGAAGCTGATTTCGAGCATATCAGAACCGGTATTGGATACCATCACAGACTCCACAAATACTTCGCCGACAAGTACGGTGCCAAAATCAATCAGCGTCGGATCAGCAGAAATGCCGGGAACGCCGGTAACGTTAAGCGTTACAGGAACCTGTACTTCAGGAGTTTCCGGATCATTGGAGAAAATGGTTAGTACTTCGGTGTATGTACCGCCGTACAGGTTGCTTGGATCCAGCATCAGCGTAACGGTTACTGATTCGCCCGGATCAACTGAACCCTGAGACGGCTCAACGGAAGCAACGACTTCATCCATATCAGAGATGCCGATCATTTCTACTTCACCTGACCATACGCCGGATACTGTTGCAAAATCCCAGCCATGGCCCAGCCAGATGGTATACTCTTCTTCAAACTCAATCGCAGTTGTAAGATTAATGGTTGCAACTACGGTTGGATCTCCGGAGCCACCCGTTCCCCAGCCAAGGCGCTGTGCCGCACCAAGGTTGGTGAATCCACCAACCTGAAGCAGCAGATTGCTGTCATTGAGGTCGGGCCCGTCGGTTACCAGTACGGCGAAGTCATTCGTCCATGTTCCGCCTGATTCTGAAATCAGTTCGAAATCTCCGCGAACCTGGCTCAGCTCACCGCTGAATCCGGTGCCGGCCATCATGAATTCACCGCCGTCAAATGCAAGATCCTCGAATTCGAAGGTAACGGAATCATCGCTCATCAGTGAAACAGGAATGTTCGGAACCGCGTTACGGCTCTGCTCGAAATCAGCTACAATCTTACGAACTCTGTCGGTAACCGTTTCGATTTCGTTGTTCAGGTACTGATTGTAGATATTACGCTCAAAATTCATCTGAT
>PXAI01000384.1 GCA_003567135.1 Balneolia bacterium
GAAGCAGGGAAGATGCGATCAGAAGGTAAAGAGTATATCGTGAAAGACGGCGATGTAATGCACTTTCGCTTCAACGTCTAACACTTAACATTACGGTTTCCCGAAGTGAATCAGCGCATCGCCCTGGTTCACAACGGGCATATAATTCAGGCTGATGACCCACCCTTTGGATTGCGCTTTGACTCTGTAGACGAAGTCACCGTACGGATCGGTGATCGTGCCCAAAAGCTGATTTTTTAATACGGCATCTCCGGGTTTTACGACAGGGTGAAACATTCCCGAAGATTTCGCCCTTACCCAGATCGTGTGTTTCATGATCATATTCTGCCTTGAAGGAGCGGGCGCCTCAGCGGTCATATCGAGAGCTTTCATGAATCTGAGTGTCCCGTTGATGCCCTCCTGAATAGCCAGCTCATCAAACCGCAGGCTTTCGCCTCCTTCATACACAATGATCTGCTTGCCAAGCCTGTGCGCGGATTTCCGGAGTGATTTATCTATCATTTTGGAATCGAGCGTGAGAGGAGCAGAGAACCATTCGGCTAGCTGAACATTTTGCTCTTCACGCATATCGCATCTGACCTGCGGGAAGTTATTCAGGTTGGCACCGCCGGTGTGAAAATCAATGCCGTAGTTGATGTGCGGCACGATTTCATTCATCAGGGCATAGGCCACTCTTCGGGCGAGCGATCCCGTTTTATGTCCGGGAAAACTTCTGTTCAAATCCTTGCCGTCCGGCAGATATCGCGCAGACTGCAGGAATCCGTAAATATTTACAATGGGGATTGCAATCACAGAACCACGAAGAGGGTTAATCAGATCCTGACTGATCAACCGCCGCACAATTTCTATTCCGTTGGTTTCATCTCCGTGGAGTCCGGCAGAGAAAAGCAGCACGGGGCCGGGTTCGGTTGACCGGAAAACGTAAATGGGCAGCTCAATAGTTGTGTGTGTCGGGAGCCGTGCAATTTTCAGGTGAATCTGACGACTTTCTCCCGGAGCGATTTCTACATTTTTGATTTTCATAAACTGTGATCAGCTAAAACTAAACGCCAATTTTATCCTTTGATTTGTTCTTTTTTTCGGCATTTTTTTCGATATACTCATAAAACTTTGCCGCGACATCTTTTTTGGTCGCTTTTTCAATTCCTTCAAGTCCCGGTGATGAGTTTACTTCCATCACCAAAGGCCCGCGGTTACTTTGCAGCATATCAACGCCGGCGATATTAAGGCCAAGCGCTTTGGCAGACATAAGTGCTGTTTTGCGTTCTTCAGCGCTAAGTTTGATGGGCTCAGCTTTTCCGCCACGGTGAAGATTCGATCTGAACTCGCCCTCTTTTCCGGTGCGCTTCATCGCCCCTACTACTTTGCCATCCACAACAAATGCCCGGATATCAGACCCTTTTGATTCTTTGATAAACTCCTGAACCATAATGTTTACCTTCAGCCCGTAAAACGCATCCAGCACGGATTCAGCCGCTTTTTTTGTCTCAGCCAGTACTACGCCAATTCCCTGCGTTCCCTCAAGCAGCTTGATGACAACCGGCGTGCCCCCAACCATTCTGATGAGATCACCGTAATCGCTGGCCTGCCGTGCAAATCCGGTTTTTGGAAGCCCGATACCGGTTCTGGATAAAATCTGCATACTCCGCAGTTTATCCCTTGAGCGCACAATTGCCTGCGATTCAATGGCAGAGAACGTCTTCATCACTTCAAACTGACGCACAATGGCACATCCGTAAAACGTAATGGAAGAACCGATACGCGGAATCACGGCGTCAAAATAGGGAAGAGGTTTTCCATTATAGTGTATCTCTGGTTTCGATTTCTCGATTGAAACATAGCACCGGAGCGGGTCGAGCACGGTAATCTGATGTCCGCGTTCTGTACCTGCCTCAATCAGCCTGCGTGTAGAGTAAAGGGATTTATTCCTTGACAGAATGGCGATATTCATAATCTCCTGAGTAAAATTAGTTAGTTTGAGATGATACGTTCAACAGCGACACATCCACGATAAACTTTCCTTTTAGTGCCTTACGTCCCAGCAAAACGGGATATTCCATTTTGGAACGGTCAGCTAATGAAAGTTCGGTCAGAAAAGCTCGTCCGGCGATTTCCATTTTAGTTCTGATGATGATCCGCTTCTGAATCACACCAATACTGCTTTTGATTCTCTTTTCCTTATAAACCGGAAGCTCAAACGGGCGGTGATCATAATCCGGATGAGTAGGATCAAGCAGCTGAAACTTCACGTAAGGTTTTCCGTCAATCGACGTCTTCGCCACATCGGAACAATGAATGGCAGAAGTGTACGCTCCGGTATCAACTTTAGCATCAATATTAAACAGCCCAAGATCAGGAAAATTAACACGTTCCCGCCGGCCGATTAATGTTTTAGATTCTTTTTTTCTTTTCAAATATGCACGTATAACATGGTGTGAGGGAAGGAGTGCAAATTTACGAAAATTGTGGGTTATAAAGATGCGGTTATTTTTGGAATAGTGTTGCGGGGTTCACAATTTAATATTGATTACGTTCTGTTGATTATTGGGTAATCGAAGAGTTGCGGGTTGCGCGTTTCGCTGATTTTCGAATTCAAATATCGTCGCTAATTGGTGTCATCCCGCAATCGGGTTCGAAAATAAATCAGGAACAAATAAAAGCCTGAAAAGAGCAGGTAACACTTACAGGATTAGTTTTGATGAACTAAGTTTTTAATTTTCTCTACAAGCTCTACCGTCTTTGGAAACAACTCTCTGGCTTCGTTTTCATCATAATCGATAAAATCATTGTAATCTCCCCGATTACGCTTCTCAAATAGTTCAGTGAAGTGTTTCCCCAAATTTCGGTCAATGATTTCAGGTTTTATGTAACGTTGACCAAATTGTTGTCTAACTCCAGAATGACTATTTACCTGTACATCGTTTTTTACCAATAGCGCGCTGAATGCGTAAAAACAAGCATAATACATGCGGTTGATAGCTGTATTCCAAAAACCATTGTTCAAATGAGATTCGACTTCCTTCA
>PXAI01000341.1 GCA_003567135.1 Balneolia bacterium
AGTGGGCACCAGTGTTCAAATAAACTCGCCAGTGATGGCGCTGCCTGGGAGAGTTCTGAAGGCCGGCAGCAGCGGCTGGAGGCGGCGTAAGCTGAGCTGATCCGGCTGGCGGTTTTCGTGGAAATCGGGTGACAATTGTCACCATCTGTTGGTAGAATGCTCGCATGAAAACTGTGACAATCCGTGATTTCAGAACCCGACCCGCTGAGGCGCGCCAATCGATCGCCGAGGAATCAGAGTCCCTGTTGACCGCCAACGGGAGGCCTATTGCACTGATGATTCCGGTTGATAGCGAGTCTCTGGAAGAAACCTTGGAGGCGTTGAAGATAGGTCGAGCGCAGGCGGCTTTGCGTGGCTTGCGCAAAGAGGCAAGAGAGAGGGGTCTGGATCAGCTGACGGCCGACAAGATCGATGCGCTCATCGCTGACAGTCGCTTGCACCGTCCGAGGTGAGGCGGTTTGTTCTTGATACCAATGTGTTGGTCTCGGGAATGCTGTCCGAGCATGGCCCGCCCGGCTGGATTGTTGATTTGCTGACTGCGGGAGAGTTGCGGGCGGTTTACGACAGCAGAATTCTGGCTGAATATCGTGAAGTGCTCGTCCGTCCGACGTTGAGCCTGAATGCGACCCGGGTTGAGTCGGTTCTCACCCTTGTTCGCGATCTTGGCTTTCCGGTGACGCCCTTGCCTTGGCCCAGGCGCTTGCCTGACCCCGATGATGAGCCGTTTCTGGCTTGTGCCGGGGCGGCGGCCGTCCCTTTGGTAACCGGGAACATGCGGCACTTTCCTGAAGCGTGTCGAATCGATGTTTTGGTGCTCTCGCCACGTGATTTTCTCGACTATCTTCGGGTGTAGCCGCATCGACCCGGCCGCTGCTGGGGCGGTTATGGGTTGTTGAGGTTGTGGGGGCGAGCGAATCGCTCTGTAACAATCAGCCACGGACAGCAAGTTCATCTCTGATCGGTTTTATGTGGCTTGATCCCCGCCGATCTCCGTCGCAGCTTGCTTCCAACTGAGAATCCGGATGCCGCGTCGATTGGGCTGGCTTTCCCCGCCGTAGATCAGGGTGGGGTTCTGTGAGAGGTTTCCGGCCAGCGCGGTCCAGCGCTCCAGCGCGGTAAAAAAATCTCGGTTGAGTGTCTGCCCTGACTTGATCTCGATCGGCGTCAAGCCGGTGGCTGTTTCGATCAGCAGGTCGATTTCATTGCCATGGCTGTCGCGCCAGAAATAGAACAAGGGCCGCTCGCCGTGATTGAGACAGGCCTTGCGCAGTTCGGCAATGATCCAGGTCTCGAAGATGGCGCCGCGTAGCGGATGTGTTGCGATTTGTTCCTGTGCCTGGATGCCGAGTAGCCAGCACAGCAGGCCCGTGTCGAGAAAATACAGCTTGGGTGATTTGATCAGGCGCTTGTTGAAGTTGGCGTGATGCGGCTGCAAAAGATACAGCACGTAGCTCGCCTCCAGCACTGAAATCCACGCCCGAGCCGTGTTGTGGGAGATGCCACAATCGTTGGCTAGTGACGACAGGTTGAGAATCTGTCCACTTCGCCCGGCACATAGACGAACGAAGCGCTGAAAGTTGTCGAGATCCTGGACGTTCAGCAGTTGGCGCACGTCGCGCTCGATATAGGCGGCCACGTAGGCCGGAAACCAGTGTCGCGGCGCAACCGGACGGTCATACAGGGCCGGGTAGCCGCCCGCGAAAAGTGTGGCATCGAGTGTGCTGGGGGCCTTTTCGCTCTGCGCCAGTTCGGTGCGGCTGAGCGGCAACAATTCCACGAAAGCACTACGCCCGGCCAGCGACTGTGAAATTTCGGACATCAAACCGAACTGTTGTGAACCAGTCAGCACGAATCGGCCCATGCGCCCGTCCTGATCCACGTTGGACTGCAGGTAGGACATCAACTCCGGCGCGCGCTGGACTTCGTCCAGCACGGCGCCGTCATTCAGTCCACCCAGGAACCCGCGTGGATCATCTAGCGCCAGGGCGCGAATGTCGGGATCTTCCAGCGATCGGTATGGCTTGTTGCGGAAGACCTGGCGAGCCAGCGTGGTCTTGCCTGACTGGCGCGGACCGGTGATGGTCACCACCGGAAAGCCTTTCAGGAGTTGGCGTACCAAAGATTCTGCCTGTCTTGGGATCATGTTGACGGGGAACAGGAAAGGTGTGTAAATTGTAAATCACAAATTGAAATTGCACAAAACCTCGGTTGGTACTCCGGTGCCACGGCCCGTAAGCTGTTTGTGGACATTGCGGCGGAGGATGACAAGGGTTCGCTCGGTAAGGAATCCTGTTTTTAACGGCATCAATTGGGGAAGTTCATGACTGCTCAATTTCGTACTCTGGTGTTCGAAGGCGGTGGCGTGAAGGGATGCCAGATGACTGGCTCATATCTAGTGCTATTCTAGGTACTGGATTTCGTACTGGAGCGATTGATGGACACCATGATCTCGGCACAGGAAATCAAGCGGCGTGGCATCAGTGCGGTCGATCAGGCGCTAAAGAAGGGCCCGGTTCATGTCATCCAGAGGAATCGGCCGCGCTATGTGATCCTGAGTGAGGAATCGTTCCAGCGCTTGACGGCCGGGTTAGAGGCTCGCACTCGGCTGTGGAATCGGTTGGTGGTCGAAGATTTGCCCCCAGCCTCACCGCGAAGCCGTCAGGAGTTGGATCGTGAACTGCAAGCGGAGCGTGAAGACTGGGGTGATTGATGCTGGCGTTTCTCGATGCCAGCGCCGTCATCTACCTGCTGGAAGGTGACGCGCCCACGCGGCAAGCCGTTCGTCAGGTGCTCCGGACTCTGGAGAGAGAGGCGGGTGAGGCTCCCATGCTGATTGTTTCTGCTCTGAGCCGGCTGGAGTGCCGGGTGCGGCCGCTGCGGGATGGGAATGCCCCAGCGCTGGAACGGCTGGATGCGTTTTTCGACGATCCGGGTCTGTCGGTCATCGCCGTGGACGAAGCCGTACTGGACAAGGCGACGGAGCTGCGCGCCCATCATGGACTCCGCACTCCGGATGCGATCC
>PXAI01000129.1 GCA_003567135.1 Balneolia bacterium
ACAGGGTATGCCCTGTCCCTACAACATTGAAATTTAATGATTTGTATTGATCTGTAGAATGAAAGTATTCCGCGCAGCGCTGTTGTAGAGACGCGATGCATCGCGTCTCTACAACAGCGCTGCGCACGCTTGTCTCTCCAATAAATATCCTGCTGAATAATCCGGGCTAAATCCATCTGAAATCAAATCCTGCAGGATTTCAGCACTTCCGTAAACTCGCTCATAATCATCGCTGTGGCGCCCCAGAGCGGCGTATCGTGAATATCCCAAAAGGGAACGGAGTAATCCACACCGCGTAAATTTCTGGTTTGAACGTTACGGTTTTCGGGTCCGATGAGGCTGCCGATGTCCGGCGTAAGTATTTCGGTGACCTCGTTATAATCCGGCACAGGGTACAGTTCGGTATTCGCAACGCCAACTACCGGAATAATCAGATTGCCGGATACGGCAACGTGAAGCTCAGAAAGCCGGCCGCAGATTTCCACGTGATACGGGTTGACACCGGTTTCTTCATACGCCTCCCTGAGCGCGGCCTGCTCGGGGGTTTCATCCGGCTCGATTCCTCCGCCGGGAAAGCTGATCTGCCCCTTGTGCGTGGGCATCTTGTCGCTGCGGATGGTCAGCAGGGTTTTGAGCCTGTTTTCTTCCTGCAAAAGCAGCACGAGTACGGCGTTTTTTCGAAGCTCTCCGCCGGTCTGTTCCCGATAGTCGGGCGAGCCGCTGCTTTTCGGATACGGCGCCATTTTTTTCTGCGCGTCAAATCCGGGCAGGAAACCGCTCAGGCGATCTTTCAGAATTTGGGATAGTTCGTTCGGATTCAGGTTCATGGTTCTGGATCTGAGTTGCGGGATGGCCACGGAATAAATGCGGGAATCCGTTCGCGGTAATTTCTGTAGGAATCGCCAAAGCGGCGGATCAGCCTGTACTCCTCGTGTTTAGATCCGACGATGAAATAGACGATGCTCAGAATGGTAAACACCATCCAGTTGATGGTCATCACCGGATTCAGCAGTAAAAAAACCGAGGCGAAGCTGTACAGCGGATGCCTTACGTAGTGAAAAGGGCCCTCAACGATCAGCCTGGTTTCTTTTTTTGGCTCATCCAGATAATACTCGGGCGGATTGGAGGAGAAAGCGTGCTTCAGCTGCCGGAATCCTGAAAAACTGCCGGCACCAAATCGCAGAACCGTGTACAAAAGTCCAATCGCCGCGACGGCCATTAAAATGTACATCACAACATTCAGAGGGAATCCAATTCTGTATAAAACGGTGTCGGGCACCGGACTGAACAACAGCAAAATACCCAGCGTTACGATGGCGATCAGGTTGTAAGCCGCTCTGTACTGGTATTTCATGAAAGGCGAGATCCGGAAAACGAACCGTTTCACCTTATCCATAGCCAGCAAAGAATGAATAGCCGCGAACGCCGCAAAGCCCGCAATAAACGGCCAGAGGAACTCCATCATAGCGCTTATTCGTCGAAGTTCAGCCAGGCACCAATCAGGCGGTGATAGTTTTGTAAAGCGGTGATTCCTTTATTTGTGACGGCGATATTGGTCTGCGTTCTGTTTTTCTGCGGATACTTGCTCACCGAAAGATATCCCGCCTCCTCCAGCTTTTTAATCTGAATACTGAGATTGCCGTCCGTCGTTTTAACCGCGTTTTTCAGGCTCATAAAATCCACTTCATCCGAATGCGCAACCGCAGAAAGCAGCGCCAGCCTCAGCCGGTTGTGAATCAGTGGATCAAGCCGTTTATGATCGAAATTCTTGTATTTTGTTTTCATAGTCGGGGTATGAATGAGTTGGCGTAATGTACGTTTTAAAGCAGGCAGAATGCAAGTTATGGCATGATTGGGTTGGTGGGTAATTTTCGAAGATGTATTTCGTGTCTAAGTAGTTTATTAATAAATCTATAACTTAGTATTCCATCGATCCTGGGCGTGAAAATTTGAAAGATTACAATTGCTATTAACAAAAAACAATTCCGGCCTATGGATTAAATGGCGTTAAGAACCGCAGCGAAGTGTAGCGTTAAGAATAAAATCATTCCGCTGACTAACATAGAATTTGATTATCACGGTTGCGGAGCATTGATTTTATTTAGCGCAACGCAGCGGAGGTTTAGCCATTTTATCCCAGCCGGCGATTTTTGGGTTACCTTTTGTTCGCACAAAAGGTAACGGCGTCTTTGTAATACGATCGTTAGCCTGGTTGTAAATATCTGTTTTGATTTCTCAGTTCCCTTCCAAATCCCGCTTTCAATACGGAAAGAGTATGCGTACCTTTATGCCACATTTTCTGACGCGAAATATTGATATATCTGATATTTTTCAGAGCACTATTTTTAATCTCAATCTGCAATCCTAATCTCTCAAAATGAGCATTCTTGTTGTTGGTTCCGTGGCATACGACGGCATCGAAACCCCTTTTGGAAAAGTTGACCGCATTCTTGGCGGCTCGGCTACGTTTATCTCCATTACATCCAGCTATTTTCATGATCCGCTGCGTCTTGTTGGCGTGGTTGGAAACGACTTCGCTGACTCTGATCTTCAGCATCTGAAAAACCGCAATATCGGTCTTGAGGGACTGCAAAAAGATGAATCGGGAAAAACGTTTTTCTGGCAAGGGAAATATCACTACGACCTCAACAACCGCGATACGCTCGATACGCAGCTGAATGTTTTTGAGCACTTTAATCCGGTTATCCCGGAATCCTACCGCGACAGCAAAATCGTGTGTCTAGGTAATATCGCCCCGGCGCTGCAAAGCCAGGTTCTGGATCAGGTCAGCAGTCCGGAACTCGTGATCCTCGATACCATGAACTTCTGGATCGAAGGCGCGCGCGAGGATCTCAACGAAGCGCTGAAACGTGTTGACGTGCTTATCATCAACGATTCCGAAGCCCGTGAACTTTCCGGCGAGCCAAATCTGGTTAAGGCCGCTGATATCATTCGCCAGTCCGGACCGTCCACGCTGATCATTAAAAAAGGGGAGCACGGCGCGCTTCTGTTTACCGAGA
>PXAI01000304.1 GCA_003567135.1 Balneolia bacterium
AAGTGGCTTACCGATATAGAAATAGCCGGCGCCTGCACTTTTATTTCGTGTAAAATCACCTAAGAACTGTTTTTTTGATCCCTCAGATTGAATCATGAGACGTTTTTTGCTCCATACCTTTATGACATTCGCCGTGATGGTGCTATTGCCCATTCTGGTGATTTGGCTGGCGGATGTTCATATCCGGAGCGCGTCCACGGGCAAGATTTTTGATAATCCTGATGAGATTGATCACACGAAACTGGCCGTAGTTCCGGGCACGGCAAAATTCACCCTCAGCGGACGCATAAACTTATATTACCAGTACCGCCTTGACGCAGCCCTTAAACTCTGGGAGCGTGGCCTGATCGACTACATTCTGGTTAGCGGCGATAACAGCGATCAGTTTTATGATGAACCGACGACGATGAAAAACGATCTCATCAGAATGGGCATTCCGCCGGAAGTTATCTACAGGGATGGCGCCGGCCTGCGCACGATGGACTCCGTTTTGCGCGCTAAGTACGTTTTTGATACGCCGAACTTTATTTTTGTCTCGCAGCCTTTCCAGAACGAGCGCGCGATTTATATCGGCAGATCGTACGATATTGATATCATCGGGTTCAACGCGCGCGACGTAACGCGCCAGAGCGGATTACGGACTCAGGCCAGAGAACGCGCCGCCCGTTTACTTGCGATTCTGGAAGTGAATATCCTCCCAAAAAAACCAACTGAATTCGACGAACATATTCCGATCGGAGTTTCTCCGGCAAACTAAACATCCAAACTGAAGTACTATGAAAATCAGCCTGAAACGTAATGATGATGCCTTTGGCCTTACCGCCGAAACTGATAACGGTCACTCCGTAAATCTGGATGCCTCGAAACAGGCCGGTGGAAACAACAACGGTCCGAGCCCCATGCAGCTCGTTCTGATGGCCGCCGGCGGATGCAGCTCCATTGACATCATCGACATCCTGAAAAAACAGCGCGAAACGCTCGATAACCTCGAAGTGGATGTTGAAGGACAACGCGCCGGTAGCGTGCCCAAAGTTTTTGAAACCATCACGATCCACTTCCGGCTCTATGGCAACATCAATCCTGAGAAAGCAAAACGTGCCGCCTCTCTTTCGATGGAAAAGTACTGTTCCGTCTCCAAAATGCTCGATACAACGGTGGACATCAACTGGAAAATTTCACTGAATGATAAAGAAGTAGCGTAACTATTCTTTCAGGAAATTGGTACCTTAAAAAAGCGGCAAAAAAGGCTAAATATAAGCCCCGCAACTAAAAACTGATTCGACAAAACAGAATGTACCAATATGAGCAAGAAGAAAAATAACGGCTCCCCTGAGCGTGATGCGCGCAGCTTTCGCCCTGAATCCATGATGATGTCCTACGGATACAAGCCGGAGCTTTCCGAGGGCGCGATTAAATGTCCCATTTTCCAGACTTCCACCTTCGTTTTTCAAAGTGCCGAAGAGGGAAAAGATTTTTTTGAGGTGGCGTACGGACTCCGTGAAAAAAGAGCCGGAGAATCGCCGGGGCTAATCTACAGCCGTATCAACAATCCCGATCTGGAGATTCTGGAAGACCGGCTTACGCTTTGGGATAATGCCGAAGACGCCGCCGTTTTTGAAAGCGGGATGTCGGCCATAACCACCACCATGCTCGAATTTCTGAATCCGGGGGATGTACTTCTTCACAGCTCGCCGGTGTATGGCGGAACCGATCATTTTATACATCACATTCTGCCGCGATTCGGGATTGAGTCCATTTCCTTTGTTGCCGGCGAATCCTCCGAAACTATTCTGAGCCGCGTAAAAGAAAGCGGTAAGGCGGATCGTGTGCGGTTTATCCACGTGGAAACCCCGGCCAATCCAACAAATACCCTGATCGATATCGAGGCGTGCCGCAAAATCGGCGATCAATTGGGCAACGGAGAAAAAGTATATCTCGCGGTGGATAACACCTACCTTGGCCCGCTGTGGCAGCATCCCCTGAAACACGGCGCGGATTTTTCGATTTACTCCGCTACCAAATACATCGGCGGGCATAGTGACGTCATAGCAGGCGCGGTTTGCGGATCATCCGAGCTGATCAAGCGGGTAAAAACCTTCCGCACGTTCCTCGGAAACATGGCCGGTCCCTGGACGGGATGGCTGCTTTTGAGAAGTCTTGAAACGCTGAAAGTGAGGATGGAGCAGCAGTGCGAAAACGCCAAAACGGTGGCGAACTTTCTGAACGTGCATCCCAAAGTTGAGCGCGTAAATTATCCGGGGCTGATAACCGAAAAAAATCAGGTAGCGTGGGAAATCTTCAATAAACAGTGCGATGCTCCCGGCGCGATGGTTTCGTTTGATGTGGTCGGCGGAGAAAAAGAAGCATTCACATTTTTAAACAGCCTGCAAATCATTAAACTTGCGGTGAGCCTCGGAAGTACGGAATCCCTCGCAGAGCATCCTTACACCATGACGCACGCCGGATGTGATCCGGAGCATAACCAGAAATTTGGCATCACCGAAAAACTGGTTCGGCTGTCGGTCGGTGTGGAAAATGTGGATGATCTGGTCTGGGATATATCACAGGCGCTGGATCAAGTATAACCCAAAATCCCTCATCTCCGATAATGAACAAACACAACCTTGAGCCTGTTGACAGGCAGCTCCGCGAACTTCAGGATGAGGGATTTACTATTCAGCGCCAGTTCAATTACAACACCATGCGTGAGTTTGTCACGCAGGAGCTGGAAGTCCCGACGACGCTCACCCGGTCATTCAGCATGATGATGATGTTTTTCCTGGGTGTGCTAACCGCCATTGCGGCTTATGCGGGATTTTCCGAATCCATCTCAATTTTCACCTTCCTGCTCTGGCTCTTCGCCGGCGCTGCGGTGGTGCTTCCTCTAATTACCATCCACGAATGGATCCACGGTATTTTCTTTAAAATGTACGGCGCGGAGAAAGTCCGCTACAAAGTGCTGCCCAAAAAGCTGATGGCAATGGCCATCGTGCACGGTCAGGCTTTCAAACCCAA
>PXAI01000031.1 GCA_003567135.1 Balneolia bacterium
ATAATCAGCAGCAAAACCAGTGCGGCTGTCACCAATACGGAAGGTACCGGTGTTCCGTAGTTTTTATGTACATGGGAGAGTTCGGCAGAGAGCGTACGATCCTGCGCCATTGCAAAGGCCACCCGCGATGCAGAAAACAAATTCGCCTGAAGCGCTGAAAGCATCGAGAAAATACCGCCGATAATGACCAGCCAGAAACCAAACGGGCCGAGAAAATTCTGAACGGCTATGGCAACCACGGCATCCGGATTGTTGGCACTCATCGTTACAATAGAACTTCCTTCCGGAACGCCGGCTGTCATTATCACAAAAAGAAGCGGTAAATAGATGATCATTCCGGCAATTACCGTGGCCATCATAGCCCGGGGAATATTTTTTTCCGGATTCTTTATTTCGCCGGATACGTTAGAGATGAGCCCGAAGCCCTGAACGGCAATAAACGTGTAGCCCATTGCCATTGCCAACCCCTGAGCGCCGCCGGTAAAAAATGGTGAAAGGCTTCCGCTTACAGATACCTCAGGCGATGTAAAAAGTAGCGCAAACCCGGCCGCGATGATAATTACGAAAACAAATATTTTCCCGATGTTAATCCATGAACCGCCGGCCGTTTTTGAAAAGGAGTTTCTGATGGTATAAGCGAGAACCGCCAGGGCTGCAGGAGCGATAATACCGGCAGATGAATTCAGAAAAGGATCAAGAAAAGCAAGATTCAGCTGCTGAAGCATAATGACAAAAAACGCGGAGAAACCCACCGCATAGAGCACGGCGGCCACAATAGATGCAAACCATATAACCCATCCCACGCCAAAGGCAACCTGAACAGTAAGTGCTTTTTTGGCAAACGTGTACATTCCCCCCGACTGCGGATTCGCCGCGGCCATTTCCGCAAACGTGAGCGCCGTTATAAACGCAATTCCGCCGTTCAGTAAAAATGCGATAAGAGCCGATGGCCCCGTGGCAGCAAACGCAACACCGGCAAGCGCAAAAATCCCCCCGCCAACCATGGCGCCAATCCCGATGCCGGTAGCGCCCCAGAAACCGATGGTTCTGTTTTTATATTCCGGATTTGAAGTGATAAGAGTAAAGCTTAGGTGTTTTCTGTAATGGAGGGGTAAAAAATACTAAAGTTAAACTCAAAATATGGGTGGATATTTTGGCTTGAGACTGACAGTTACTTATTAATCTTATTATAACAAACTCCCATAGTTGGCTCATCCGGGGAAGCCCACCCAATTTTGCACATTGCCACACTCGTTCCAGCGCTGGCAAAGACCAAAAAGCCAACTCAGTTTCCTGGCTGGAACAAATTCTGGAGCACATGGCCAGGGGGCAGCAGATATCTATTATTTAGGGATCAGAAATGCTGACGACACAGCAGGCCGCTGATTATCTGAATGTTTCACGGCCTCACGTGGTAAAATTGATAGAATCGGGTGAACTACCCTTTTCAAAAGTTGGCAAGCATCGCCGGATAAGTTTTCAACAATTACAAGCCTATAACCGTGTACAAAAGAAGAAAGCACAAATAGCGCTTAAAAAATTAGCTAAACAGGCCCGGGAACTGGATATGGGATATTGAGATGAGCGCATCACTATTTGAACAATACCAATTGTGCCATCAATTGTCTTATGGTTTAAAAATATCTACTTTAAAAAATGACTATCGAACAAAAGAAAATATCGCTCATTAACTGGATCACAACACTTGAAGATGAAGTGATTCTCGATCAAATGGCAGCAATTAAAAAAACATCACTGGATGAGCTTCCTGATGCTATTGTACAGCTTTTAAAAAGAGCTGAAGCTGAGCCAGAGGAAAAACTTGTTAAGCACACCAGCGCTAAGGATATTCTAAAAATGAAATAGATTACAGGCTTTATCACAAAATAAATAATACTGTCATGTCAGTGCTAATATGTCGCAGACCTGTCAGGTTTTAAAGATTATATTATTTAAACCTAAAGCGTATAAACCTGACAGGTCTTATTGGATAGCACATACTTGACATATCGCCAGCCGTTTAAGTCTTAAAAAGTATCCCCCCCTTTCTTTTCCCAAAAATCCCGTTAACTTCCACATTCAAACATCTCAATCACCAAAAAGTTTTATTTCATGAGGGCAGTTGTTCAGCGGGTTAGTCGGGCTTCGGTTACGGTTGACGGCGAGGTTACGGGAAAAATTAATCACGGTTTGCTGGTGCTGCTGGCGGTGCACGAAAATGATACGCAGGCCGAGCTGGAGTGGATGGCCAACAAGCTGCTTAAGCTTCGCATTTTTATGGATGACCAGGAGAAAATGAACCGCTCCGTTACGGATGTTGGCGGCGGAATTCTGGTGGTTTCCCAGTTTACGCTCTACGGCGATGCGCGCAAAGGTACGCGCCCGAGTTTTATTCAGTCTGCCGGACCCGAAAAGGCGGAAAAGATGTACGATGATTTTGTGGATTATCTCAGAAAAAAATCTGACCTCAAAATTCAAACCGGCGTTTTTGCCGCCATGATGGATGTTGAGCTGCTCAACGACGGGCCCGTAACGCTCGTTCTGGATCGCGATCACACGCCCTGAGTATGAGCGTAATTTTCATTTTTGTGGATGGAATCGGGATCGGCCCCGAAGGTGATCATAATCCGCTGCACACCTTTGCCGGTGAACTTCCCGCGCTGCAAATACTCGCCGGCGGAAACCTGGTCACCGGCACAAAATCCATTATCACGGATACCAACGTTTTCAAGCCGGTCGATGCAAATCTTGGTGTGGAAGGCCTGCCGCAGAGCGGAACCGGACAAACCGCGCTTTTTACCGGAGTGAATGCTTCGGAATTCCTTGGCCGCCATTTCGGACCATTCCCACATTCCAAAATAAAACCCTTTCTTCGCGATTCCGGATTGTTCAAACAGGCTTCGGAAAATGGACTTTCCGCGTGGTTCATGAACGCTTATCCCCCGATATTTTTTCAGCGTCTGGAAAAAACCGGCCGGTGGAGCAGTTCGACCTACATGGTTAAGGAAAACGGCGGCAGGCTGAACGGTTTGGAGGATCTGGAGGCTGAACGCGCAATCACGGCGGAAATCTTCGGAGATTACTGGCGTGAAAAACTGGGAATCAAATTGCCAGATTTAACCGGCGAAGATGCCGCGCGGCGAATCCTCAGTCAGGTGGATGAACACGATATCGTGATGTACGAATATTATCTGACCGATAAAGCCGGCCATGATCAAACCAACGAATTCGCGCGTGAAACGCTTGTGAGGCTTGATGCGCTCCTGCTTCCGCTTGTGGAAAATCTGAATGGAAAAACGCTGGTGCTATGCAGCGATCACGGAAATATTGAGGATCTTTCTACCAAAACACACACGCGAAATCCGGTTCCGCTGTTTGCTTATGGACCTCAGGCAAAATTGTTTAGTGAGGCCGAATCGATTCTTGACGTGTCCGTAAATATTATAGAAGCGGCAAAGCAGGGTTAATCCGGCCACTCTATATATTCGGCTACGGACTTCCGCACTTCTGCTCCCCAGAATTTTTCGCAGAGATACAGCGAGGCATCAATTCCGGCCGAGACGCCACCCGCGGTGATAAATTTTCCGTTATCCGCAAACCGCAGGCTCAGATCAACCCGGCAATCCGGCTCAAGTGCGAGAATATCCCCTGAAGCCGATTTATGCGTGGTAACGGTTTTATCCTTCAGAAAACCAGGTTTGGCTAAAATACGCGCGCCGGTGCAGACCGAAAGCACAACCGATGCATCCCGGATAAGATTGAGGATAGTGCCCATAAGTTTATCATCCCTGATCACTTCTTTGGTTCCGTTTCCGCCGGGCAGGATCAGCAGGTCAATTTGAGGATGATCATCAAACGTATAATCCGGAACCACCTTCATTCCGTTGGCTGATGTGATCGGATCGGTGGTTTCAGCGATACTAAAAACGTGCGGCGAATCACCGGCTTTATTTTTTAAAGCTATATTGATGGAGCTGAATACTTCGAACGGACCGGCAAAATCGAGCAGCTCTGCCTGATCAAATAAAAGGATTCCGATATGCTTTGGCGACAGGCTCATGAGCCGGTAAATGTAGTGGTGTAGATATTGAAATCCTGCGAAGCCGGCTCAAATCCAAACCCGACTCCCGTGTTGATATTCAGATTGAAAAAGCGAAAATCGGCGCGCAGCTGAATGCCAAACGCAGTGCGTGACTGATTGATCATTTCATCAAACGGTCCGGCGTTCAAATTGGTAACCGTGTTGGATGAGAGAACGGCATAAAAGCGGTCAATGAAAAAAGGCAGCGTGATCCAGCCGTCGTTTACGTAGGCAATCGGCAGCGTGTAGCGAAACTCGACCGAAGCCGCGTTGTTGAAACCGGCAAGCACGTTTGAGCTGAAGTTGTTGGAAACGAGGCCGGCGGTGTTGAAAACCAGCAGCGGAGTCTGGGTCATGACCTCAACCCTGGCCGATGCGGTGTGATTGAACCTCATCAGCGGCGAAAAATACTGGATGATTCCGGCACGAAGTCCCGAAGGATTCGACTCGCGGTCGCGCCCGATATACTGCTCGCCCTGCGCGAATAAAATGGTTCCGGTATTCGGCGTAATATCCCGTAAATTCTGCTGCAGGCGGTGATAATAGGCCGTGAAAAACGTCAGCGACGGATCCTCAAACCAGTCCTGAATAACCTGATCCCGGATTTGCGGATCTACCGTATCCAGATCAAGGCGAAACTCGCGCCACGTGATTCCGGGACGAAACGACCACCAGCTGCTTCTCGGCGTATTTGAAATACTCAGGGTGATCGGAATGTGAAACGAAGCGCCGCGTTCAATCAGGAGTCCGGCCGAGCTTTCGCGCGGACGATAAAAACCAGAGAGTTCGAATCCCGGGAAAAATCCGGAGTAGCGATAGCGGCCTTCACCCCAGATCTGGTTATTACTGAAATATCCTTCCAAAAGATACGTGTGATTTCGCAGGAAATCGGTTCCCTCGGCGGTGATGCCAAACCGGTTATCCACAAACGTGCCGGCTTCCTCGGCGTACAGGCCAAACACGCGCGGCGGAACCCAGCTGAGCCCGGTGCGATAGCGTGAAACCGGCCACTCTTCGGCCTTGGATTCAAGATGTGACGAAAGCCGCGTAGCCGACATTTTCTGAACCGTTTGCTGGCGCGGCTGCCAGTCGACCGCGGAAAGTTCGCGCTGCAGGAAATCATCGCGGTGCAAAACGGCCGGAAGCTGCTGACGATTGTGCTGAAAGATCAGCGCGATGTGTTCGCCATCGGGACTGTAGCCGCCCATGAACGCGTTGAATTTGCTGTTCGTAATCTGGAAAAGGCGGTTTTCTTCAGGATGATATTCGAAAATATTCAGGATACCGTCCGTATCCGCATCAAATAAAAGCCGGGTGCCGTCGCTGTTCCAGGCCGGATTGAAGATAGAGGCGTTCGGAAATCCGACGGTGTAGGATTCTTTTTCAAGATCATCGAGCTGATCCGATTCGAGAATCCATAGCGCCTGCACGCCGTTTTTATTGGCAACCACCGCAATCTGATTATTGGACGGATTGGGCGCGATACTTACAATCTGATTCGGTCGTATATCCGAAATCAGCTCGACATCCTCCTCCCTGATTTGGCCGGAGTTTTCCGGAAGCCGAACCAGCGAGGAAGCGTGCGATGACGTTTGCAGGGCGAAGAGATCATCCCCCGAAAAAAACGGCGCGTACAGGCGGGCGTTTCTGGTGATGCGGCTGCTGCTCCAGCGATCGAGATCAATCCGGTGCAGATCCATGCGGTAGGTTTGGTGATGATACGGATGGGTGTGATACCGGCTGTAAATCAGCTCGTTTGCAGATGGATCGAGCGTATAAACGGCATCTCCGATAATGGAAATTTCATAGCGGAGCCGGGTTTCGCCCGACGAAAGATGGTGCACATAAAATCCGGCGCGGCGATTATAGTGTCCTGCGGAATAGAACAGAATGCGGTCGTCATCCAGCCAGACCGGTGAGCGGAATTCGGCGCCTTTTGTATTGGGTACAAGCGGCTCAAACTCCATGAACTCCTGATCTCCGAAAAACTCATCACGAAACTCCTGCTGATATTCTTTGAATTCGCGGAACAAAGGTGCCGGCCATTTTCCGGTGGCGTGCCGCAGCGCCGATCCGAATCCCAGAAACGGATACTGAACAAAATATTCGATGCTCTTTCGGGTCGTTTCCATGCCGTAGGTGTACTGCAGCCAGTTCACGAAGGCGTAACCGCCGAGATAGTGGCGATCGAACGGCCGACTATAGCGTTCGCGGGTCATCATCTGCCCCAGTGACCAGGGATTATCGGATTCCATTATCTGATGAAACCGGTTCATGAAAAACGGATAATTTCCGCGCCCGCTTTCGCGATAAACCGTATGCGATTCGTGAAAAACGGCGATGCCCTCCGTGATTCCGCCGGGTCCGGCACCGTGAAATGAACGGGCAAAATCGGGAGAAAAAACGTTTACCAGAGCCGGAATTCCGCCCGGGATATTTGAGAAATGCAGCGCATGAACGAGTTCGTGCGGCGCCACGCTCTCCAGCCATCCGCCCGAACGCGGATTGAGTGACGGGCCTTTTATCGGAGGAATCTCAATTTCAGAACGAAACGGCACCGTAGAGACAAATCCATTTGAAAGATCGTTGTGATCATTCAGGATAACCGGAAAACGCCGCAATTGGCCACCGACCAAACTCTGCACCGCCGGATACTGATCCTCCAGAATCATCGCCGTTGCGCGGGCCACCGAATCCTGTCCCGCCGGAAATATAATTCGAAACCGCGGCGATTCCAGCTGCATCATCTCCAGCGAAGGTCTGTAGGTATTCTGATAATACTGCGCTCGGGAATCGCTAAGCGCAACACAGAAGAAAATCAGCAGAAAAACAGAGACAGTAGTTCTCAAAAAGCCGGAATTTTGTGGATATGGTTAGGATAAGTTAGCAATCTGTTTTGATGGGAGAAAATAGGGAATTTAGGGGGATGGGTTTCTGGATCGAAGGGAGCTCGGAGCCCAATTCAGCGTTTCGTTACCTTTTGTGCGGACAAAAGGTAACCCAAAAGCCGCCGGCTGGGATAAAATGGCTAAACCTCCGCTACGTTGCGCTAAATAAAATCAATGCTCCGCAGCTATTGTAGTCATTTCTGTGGTTAGTCAGCGGTATGATTTTATTCTTAACGCTTCACTCCGCTACGGTTCTTAACGCCATTTTATCCTAGGCCGGATTTCTTCTATTTGATAAAATCTAAAGAAGTTTTGATAGTAACTCCTATTTATGTCGGCAGCCATTTTGCATTTTGAATTAAATTCCCCTGATTTCCGTAATATTGCCACTCACTAATTAACCTTTATGCAAAAAGAAATCGAATTACGAACCGATCCGGATACGGCGGCGGATGCGGAATTGTTGAAGAAGGCGGCCTCGCGGACGTCGGGTGTGGCGGCGGATGAAATTCGTTATGTGGAGGTGTTGCGCCGGTCGATTGATGCGCGGAAGAAGAAGGTGCTCATCAATCTGAAGGTGAGGATTTACATTGGCGAGGATTTTGAAGAGGAAACGCCGCAGCCGCCGGATTATCCGAATGTGGAAAACGCGGAGGAAGTGCTGATTATCGGTTCGGGTCCGGCGGGATTGTTTGCGGCGCTGCGGTGCATCAGAGAGGGATATCGTCCGGTAATTCTGGAGCGTGGTAAGGATGTGAAAGCCCGGATTCAGGATCTGAAAGGAATCAACGTTAAGCACATTGTGAACGAGGATTCGAACTACTGTTTTGGCGAGGGCGGCGCCGGAACGTACTCTGACGGCAAGCTGTACACGCGTGCAAAAAAGCGAGGAAACGTGCGTCGCATTCTGGAACTGCTGGTCGCTTTTGGCGCGGTGAAAGATATTCTTGTTGATGCGCATCCGCACATCGGAACGAACAAACTTCCGGGCATCATCGCCAATATCCGGGAGTACATCATTGCCAAAGGCGGCGTGGTTCGCTTTGATACCCGCGTTACCGGAATTCTGCTGAAACCGGGACGAATTGAGGGCGTTAAGACGCAGTCCGGCGAAACCCTGAAGGCCAAAAAGGTCATCCTGGCAACCGGACATTCCGCGCGCGATATTTTCGAACTGCTTCACCGGGAGAAGGTGACCATCGAGCTGAAGCCTCTGGCGGTCGGAGTAAGAGTGGAGCATCCGCAGGCGCTGATTGATTCTATCCAGTACAGCTGCGAAACGCGCGGGCCGAATCTTCCGGCGGCGCCGTATACCATTAAAAAACAGATTCAGGGCCGCGGCGTCTATTCGTTTTGTATGTGTCCCGGCGGCGTAATCGCGCCATGCGCAACGCGACAGGAAGAAATTGTAACCAACGGATGGTCCTCATCCCGCCGCGCGCGGTCAACAGCGAATTCGGGGATTGTCGTTGAGCTGCGTCCGGAAGATTTCAGGCCGTTTGATAAGATGGGCCCGCTGGCCGCGATTGGGTTTCAGTCATCTATTGAGCGCGCCGCCTGGGAAGCCGGAGGAAAAACACAAACCGCCCCGGCGCAGAAGCTCGTCGATTTCGTTGAAGGACGCGTTTCCGGGAATCTGCCCAAAACATCCTACGCGCCCGGAATTACTTCCGCAGAGCTGGGCGAAATATTGCCGGATTTCATCCATTCTGCGCTAAAAAAAGGATTCAGAGAATTCGACAAAACCATGCGCGGCTACCTGACCAATGAAGCCGTGGTACACGCGCCTGAAACCAGAACGTCATCCCCCGTACGAATTCCCCGCGACCCCGAAACCCTGCAGCATCCCGAAATTCAGGGCCTCTACCCCTGCGGCGAAGGCGCCGGATACGCCGGCGGAATTATCTCGGCAGCTCTGGATGGGGACAGATGTGCGGGGAAGATTGGGGAGTGGTTTGACGGTTGAGTTACTAAAACTTGTAACGATAAATCACTTTTATCCTGAAAAAAAAGCTTCATAAAGACTTAGCTCGGATTATTCACGAAGCAGCAAGATATGCAACATAAGTAGTTGATATATTTTAACTTTGAACGAATATGTATTCTCTCAAATTTTGGTGTATAAAAAGACGGCGACTTTTTCCCGATGGCTGCGTTAAAGCTGATAAAATGTGCTCAGGGTACATCAGTACCCTTCCGCTCACTTTATAAGCTTCGTCTTGCCAGCGGAAAAAATTCCCCGAATTGGTCGGGGCAGGCTTTGGTGAATAATCCGGGTTAGGAAATCGGTAGCACAAAAATTAGCTTCGAGATCTTTGGAAATAGTAACTTTTAAGTTACATTGGTAGGTATGAAAAAAGTCAGACAGGTAATTGCTTATAGAAACTACTTTGAAGACTTTCTAAAGGTTCAACCTGTGAAAGTTCAGGATAAGATTTATAAGATAATCGAAGCAATCGAGACCCTCGAAAGAGTCCCTGCGAACTACTTGAAATTTATACAAGGTACAAAAGGCCTTTATGAAACACGAATTCAACTAGGGACTAATATTTGGAGAGTTTTCTGCTTTTTTGATCAGGGAAACCTGGTAGTACTGCTTAATGGTTTTACAAAAAAGACGCAGAAAACTCCTCGGAAAGAGATCGATAAAGCAATTGGACTGATGAACAGTTACTATGAAGAAAAAAACAAGAAATAATGGAAACAAAGTCCTGGAAAGAAATCAAAGACGATGTTTACGGCAAAAAGGGTACACCACGCCGTGAAAAGCTTGACAGAGAATTTGAAACATTTAAAGTTGGTCTTTTGCTGAAAAAAGCAAGGGAAGAAAAACACCTGACCCAGGAACAACTTGCTCAACTTGTTGATAAGAAAAGAACCTACATTTCACGAGTGGAAAATGACGGTAGCAATATGACGTTGAAAACACTTTACGATATTGTTGAGAAGGGTCTTGGAGGAAAAGTTAAAATTAAAATTGAAGTATAAAGAAGTACTCACTTCAATGTTAACCACTCTGAAATACACATAACCCCACAATTCTGAATTCACTCATTCTGAACTCTGAATTTTCCTCAAACCTTCGCCGACTCCACCTCCGGATCTTTCCCAAACACTTTCAGCACCGCATAAAGAATCGCAAGTCCGATAATAATTCCGAATACCGGGTGCATCCATTCAAAGGCCGCAGGGAGTTCGCCGACGATCAGTGCCACAACTGCAACGACGAGCGCGTATGGCAGCTGGGTACGGACGTGATCCACAAGGTCGCAGGCAGAGGCCATGGAGCTGAGTACGGTGGTATCTGAAATCGGTGAGCAGTGATCGCCGAATACGGCGCCGGCCATTACGGAGCTGATGGAGCCGAGCAGAATGCCGTAGTGTTCGCCGCCGGCAAATCCGACGCCCGCGCCCATTACCACGGCCAGGGGAATTACGACCGGAAACAGGATGGCCATCGTGCCCCATGAAGTTCCGGTTGAGAATGCCGTGACGGCTGCGATGAAAAATACCAGTCCGGGAAGCAGCACAATTGGGAGCGTATCCTGAAGCATGGAAGCGAGATATCCGCCCGTGTCGAGGGCTTCGGTAACGCCTCCGAGTCCCCAGGCGAGCACCAGAATAATGATCGCCATCAGCATCGACTGCATCCCGCTGACGACCGATTCTATCGCGGAAGTTACCGTAAGCACTTTCTGGAAAACGACCATCACAAATCCCACAAAAATTCCCGCGGCGGACGCCCAAATGAGAGCGGCAAACGGATCAGCGCCCCCGATGATATTGGTGATTGACCGCGCCTGATCATCGGCAAGTTCGCTCACGCCGGTTGAATAGAGTCCGTAAAGCGCCACGAAAATGACGGCAAACACAGGAACCGCCGCGTTGTACCAGCGGTGCGGTTTACCTTTGACCGGTTGCAAAGCTTCGCTGTTGACATCCGCGGCCGGCATGGCGCCTGGACGAATCACGCCGCCGCCGCTGTACGCACGGACTTCCGCGGTGAGCATCGGGCCGAAATCGCGGCGCATGAGAATGATCATCAGAACAAATGCGAGCGCGAGGATGGGATAAAAGAGATACGGGATGGAGTCGAGGAAAATGAGAAAGGCGTTATCAGCGCCTGCCTGAAGCTGTGCGGCTATTGCGGGATCGGTGGCCAGCGCGGCCTGAGCGGCCAGCGCGTTCTGGATCTGCGTAATTTCGAAACCAATCCAGGTGGTTATAACGGCACAGACGGCCAGCGGTGCCGCGGTGGAATCCACGATGTAGGCCAGTTTTTCGCGTGAGATTTCAAGACTGTCCGTCATCGGGCGAAGCGCGTTACCGCGGATCAGGGTATTGGCGTAATCATCAAAGAAAATGAACAGCGCGGAAACCCATGAAAAAAGCTGTCCCCGGGTGCGGTTGGTTGCGAATCCGCGAAGCACATCCACAACGCCCTGCGTACCGCCGCTTTTGGAGATCAGCCCGACCATCCCCCCTAAAAACAGACTAAAAACAATAATGGAAACATGATACCGGTCGGTGAGCGCATCCACAAAAAAGTTGAAGGTTTCGGCCGTTCCGGTAAACACGCTGAACCCCGAAAGCAGCAAAGCCCCAAACCAAACCCCCGCAAAAAGCGACAAAATCACCTCGCGCGTAACGATAGCCAGCACAATCGCCACCAAAGGCGGAACCAAGCTCAGCCACGTGCCCTTAATTCCTGAAGATGATTCGATGGTGTCAGCAAATCCAAAAAGATCCTGCGCAAAAAAAAGGATTACGGACGCGGAAATCATCACCAGAAAAAAGCGAAAGTATTTCATGAAAAAGGAAAGTTAGCGGGCTTTGGTTGGTTTAAATTCAGGTTGGACGTAATCTAAGTAAATCAAACAGGCGGTGAAAATGAAAGGTTGATTTAATTTCTTGTGATCGGGATTGGCGATCTTACCGATAAGACTCTGTTACCTTTTGTGCGGATGCGCCGGCTGTCGCATACTCGTCAGGTAACCCAAAAACCGCCGGTTGGAAATCGATTGTTAAAAAATATTCAGCGATTCGCGTGCGCAAGCCAATTCTGAAAGCGCTGCGCGGTACGAATCTGAATTCAATAATTCTGAATTTCTTATGCGGTTCTTAACGCCATTTTATCCTAGGCCGGAATTATTTTCTAAAATGAATCATATGGTTCCGCGAACAACCATTTTGAATTTTACATTTTGAACTTTGAATTCCACCCGTACCCATTTCTAAATTTCCCGCGCAACTGCGCATATTCTTACTATATTTATCCACGGATTGCAAGATTTGCTTGTTAGACTTCGTTTAAAGCCATTGTAATTATTCTTGTAGCTTCACGATTCCTAAAAAACCGCTCGATCTATGAATAAAGTTACCGTACGCTTTGCAGCGCTTCTTTTTGCTGTGCTGATTATTTCAGGAATTTCAGAACGCGGCTATGCCGATACCCTCAGGGCAGGAAATATAAACGGCGAACTCAGCTGCGATGATCTTGAGCTGGAAACGTACGCAGCGCTGCCAATGACCAATATCGCTATCTCCGGAATTCCGGAAGATTATGAGGGCATGGTTGGCGCTGAAATTCTTAATGGCGGAGATGTTACCGGCATGGTGCTGGCCGATCAGTACAGCGACGGAAGCTGGTATCTGATTTCGCCGGTTAACCCCGAATTCAGTAATGAAGGCACAACGGTTACGCTCAGAATGGTGGATGAAGATGTAACCTGCGATCCGTTTGAATTCGAGATCATCGAAATGCCCATTGATCCGCTTGACCTGGATGAGTACATGGATAATTTCGAAGAAGTGATTGAGCTGTTTGCAGGTCACCGGGGTTACACGATTGACGAACTTATTGAGATGGATGAGCAAACCGCCGAAACGAATCTGCAGGCCGCCATCTTTATGAGCAAAATGGTACGCGGTGTGGATGGCTATACTGATCTCAGAGCGATGATGTCGCGGGAAAACCTCGGCGAAGATCTGAATGATGATGAATGGGATATGTTAATGACCCTCTACGGAAGAGCTTTTTCCCAGCCTGACACGACCACAGGAGTTCGGGTTGTTCCTTCTGAAGCGAATTCAGATATCAGAGGGCAGTCGGGCTTCAATTTGGAGAATCAGCCGGATTACACGAAGTGGGCATCGGCAGAAATCCCCGGAACATCAAGGCCGTGGGAGTACGGTTCTGAGGCGTCATCACAGCTTGATTACTGCA
>PXAI01000214.1 GCA_003567135.1 Balneolia bacterium
AAAGCCTGGTCGCCGGGATTTGATGAGCCGGTTACGGGTGAGGTTATTTTTCTGCGAATCGACGAAGAGTCTGATTACGAAAAATATCGCGGTCAGCTTGAAGGAAAATTTGTGCTGATCGAAGAACCTGCCGAAGCGGAGCCATCGTGGGATCCGATCGCAAGAAGGCACGGCGATGAGCGGCTTCTACAGCTTGCCAACGCAACGGAGCAGCTGACCGAGCCGGGCGGAAGCCCTAATGCAGCGTGGATTGCGCGCCAGCAGGCAGCTTACGAACGCGCACAGTTTTTAATGGATGAGCGTCCGCTGGCAATTATCGATCAGAGTTATCGCGGATGGGGCGGACAGGTTGCCATTTCAGGCGCAACTCTTCCAAGCCCTCCGGGCACACCGTGGATGGAAAGGCCAAGGCCGCACCAGATCGACGCTCCGGAACCCGTCCCGCAAATTTCGCTCGCCAGAGAGCATTACGGCCGGATTTTCCGAATGCTCGAGCATGGAAAAACCGTAACGCTCGAACTGGATATGCAGGTTGAGTTTCAGGATGAAGAGCTGATGGCGCACAACACCATCGGCGAAATTACCGGAACTGATCCGGAGATCGGCCACGAAGTGGTGATGATCGGCGCACACCTCGATTCCTGGCATACCGGAACCGGCGCCACGGATAACGCTTCCGGTTCCGTTGTGATGATGGAAGCGATGCGGATCCTCAAAGCAATCGGCGCCGAGCCGCGACGTACCATCAAAATCGGGTTGTGGTCCGGCGAGGAGCAGGGATTACACGGATCACGCGAATATGTGAACGATTTTATCGCTGAGCGTGGTACGGACGATTTCTCGGTTTACTTCAATGTAGATAACGGAACCGGACAAATTCGCGGCATTTATCTGCAGCAAAATGAACCGGTTCGTCAGTTGTTCCGCAACTGGCTCAAGCCGTTTGAGGATTGGGATGTGGGAACCGTATCATGGTCGAATACCGGAGGAACCGATCACCTGAGTTTTGATCGTGCCGGACTGCCCGGGTTTCAGTTTATTCAGGATCCGATCGAATATTTCACGCTTACGCACCACTCAAATATGGATACGTATGAGCGACTCGTCCCGCAAGATTTAATGAGAAATGCCGTTATTGTGGCCGCATTTGCGTATCACGCCGCAATGCTTGATGAAAAAATCCCCCGGAAATAGCCTGATCTTATGTTAACATTAAGAAGCCGGCAGGAACATCGTGTTCTGCCGGCTTTTTTGTTTTCTGAATCATATTCTTTGTATAATCCGCCTGAAACTCATTTTCTGAATACACGGCCAACTCATTTTCATGAATATCCTGTTTCTTGAACCCTATCTTGGCGGATCGCACAAAGCCTTTCTGGATGGTTTTATAGCCAACTCCAGGCATAAGGTCACGGCCGTTACGATGAGTGACCGGCACTGGAAATGGAGGATGAGCGGCGGATCACTGACCCTGTCCGAAAAAGTAAGCCGCATTCCGGATAATTTCGATCTGATTTTATGCAGCAGTATGACCAACCTTCCGGCGTTCATCGCGCTGACGAATCCCCGCTTTGCGTATACGCCGTCGGTGATGTACATGCACGAAAATCAGCTGACGATGCCGCTTCCGGAAGGCGAAGAGCGCGACCAAACCTACTGCTATATCAACTTTTTGAGCGCCCTCACGGCAGATGAGCTTCTGTTTTCGTCAATGTTTCACTACAAGTCGTTTATCAACGAGCTGCCCTTGTTCCTGCAAAAATATTCTGATCACAAGCATAAGGAACAGATTGACGCCATTCGCGAAAAAAGCAGGGTAGTGCATCCTGGGTTGCAGTTGAAGGAACACAACAGCACGCCGGAGTATCGCAAAGATAATGATGTGCCCGTTGTAGTATGGAATCAACGGTGGGAATTTGACCGGAATCCGGAGATGTTTTTCCGGATTATGAACCGGCTGGACGATGCCGGTTGCTCGTTCAAGCTGATTCTGGCTGGAGATCATCTCTTTGAAAAGCCGCCCGAATTTGCACAGATCCGCAAGCGCTACGGTAACCGCATTATCCATTACGGGTATGTGGAGGATTTCGATCATTACAGCAAACTGCTGCATACGGGCGATATCGTCGTTTCCACCAGCCGGTATGAGTTTTTCTGCACGGCCATCATGGAAGCCGTCTACTGTGGATGTCATCCGCTGCTGCCCAACGCGATGACCTATCCTGAGTTAATCCCTGAACCTCTTCGCGAGCCACTGCTTCACGCGCCGGTTTTTTATTATTCGGAGGATGATCTCTTCAGCAAAATGAAAAATTTGCTCGATAGAAATACGAAGCCGCTTCCTGTTAATACGCTGCGCGGGGTGAATCGCCATCTCGACTGGTCAAGGCAGATTCTGAAACTTGATGATATTCTGGAAGAGGTGGCTGAACAGGAAAAGCAGAAATCGGTTTAGGATTATTCTGCGGTCAGCTTTTTGCCGGAAATTCGTCTTTGCTGTCTGATCACATCATAAATAAGCCAGATGATCGGGTATGGGGGAACAAAAAGACACAGGAGGAGCGTGAACGTGCTGGCTTTATCTTTTCGCTCGGGATTACCAATCAGGCCTGAAATTCCCGCGATCCATAAAATGGTAAGAATAACCATACCTAAACTGATGGTCATTGTAGGGAAAAAGCCGAATTCTGTGTAAAGCGAGCGAATCATTTTAAAGATGAGTTTATTGGGGTCTGTGTTCGTTTAAAATATACGTATTTTAGGATGTTTTATTTAGTCCCGCACGTTTTCGGGATATTTTGTCAAAATCCTCATTTTTTTATTTCTGAACAGGTTTATGCAACCAGTTGTATCCATTGTAGGCCGTCCGAACGTCGGCAAATCCACATTTTTTAATCGGCTGATTGGTCAGCGCAAGGCCATCGTACACGATTTTTCGGGAGTAACCAGAGACCGCCACTACGGGCAGTCGTTCTGGAACGGACGCCAGTTTACGGTCAT
>PXAI01000208.1 GCA_003567135.1 Balneolia bacterium
CGTGATACTAATTTTTTTTAGTATTGATGATCAGCTTGCCGGGTGTGTATTCGCCGAACGTATAGCTTCCAACCCAAATGTTATACACACCATCGTAAGGCCGATCCATCAAAACTGAGGGGTACTTTTCGTTATCAGCGCTAAAGGAATTACATATCCAGTTACCGTTAGGTTTTTGGATGATCAGCGTTGTTTTCCGGCCGTTTTCTGATTCGAACTTTATGTGCAGCGTAGAGAGGGAACCGTTCCAGATAATCCGGTAGTCAGGCAGCTGTGATGCAAATCCGGCACAACTGTCTCCAAGATATCCCGCGTCAATTGATCCGCCAGAAGTGATATGAACCTCAAGGGGTTCCTTCAACAGATTTGGCGTGAGGTACATGTAACCGTAATTCGTGTTAACCGAGGCCGCAAGACGGTTGCTCTGTTCAGGAATAGCATGCAATTGCAGCGAAATTAACAACGCAGCAACGGGAATAATCCCGGCTATGAGATGATATATCTTGTTATGGATGTAACCCCACATCATTAACGGATGATTAAATTTTAAGCTCAAGATCCCGTCAGGTCCAATGTAAAGTACCTGATTCCCGGTGGCTGACAAAATATTATTAATTAACGGTATATAGGTCAGTAGCCGGGGATGTTAGTCAATGTGTTATGCAAAACGCCAACCTGTTGTAATTATTTGGATATGCCTTCTTTTAAATTGGCCTGCAATGGATTAGGCTAATACCGTTTATAAATTCGATTAGCAATTTTGAGAAAAAATGTTAAAAGAGAAGTAAACCAGAATATTTAGTTTTTCACGGCTGATGCTTTTACTATTTTTCTGCGAAAAATGAAGTACACAGGAGCACATGTGAGCGCGTCGGGCGGAGTGGAGAACGCTCCCGTAAACGCGCATGAAATCGGGGCAACAGGATTTGCCCTCTTTACCAAAAACCAGCGGCAGTGGACCGCAAAGCCGCTTACTGATGAGAGTATCCTAAAGTTCAGAGAAAACTGTGAAAAATTCGGTTTTTCGATGGATTCTATCATGCCACACGACAGCTATCTGATCAACCTGGGACATCCTGAAAAGGCTAAACTGGAAAAGTCCCGCGCGGCTTTTTTGGATGAACTTCAGCGATGCGAACAGCTCGGTATTAAGCTGCTGAATTTTCACCCGGGAAGCCATTTAAAGAAAATTAGTGAATCAGAGTGCCTGAAGATTATCGCTGATTCCATCAATATTTCGCTATCCAAAACCAGCACGGTAAAAGCGGTTATTGAAAACACGGCGGGACAGGGTACCAACCTCGGCTATCGTTTTGAACATCTGGCCGAGATTATCGATCAGGTTGATCAGAAGGATCGGGTTGGCGTTTGTATTGATACCGCCCACGCGTTTGCTGCCGGGTATGATATTTCAACAGAATCAGGGTTTACAGAGGTTTTCAAGGATTTTGATGACGTAGTTGGCTTCGATAAGCTTCTCGGAATGCACCTCAACGATTCAAAAAAGGAACTCGGAACCAAAGTTGACCGTCACGAAACGCTCGGAAACGGATTCATCGGCTGGACTCCATTCGGGATGATCATGAAAGATTCCCGTTTTGACGGAATTCCGCTGATACTCGAAACACCAAATCCTGATGGCTGGGCGGATGAAATCAGCGCGCTGAAGAAGCTGGAAAGCACCTGATCTGCGGGCTATTTCTGATCGCGTTTAAAAATCGTGTGCGCGTGCATCGCTGAAAGCATGGCCAGCGGCACGCCACCTCCGGGATGCGTCGATCCGCCCGTCAGGTAAAGATTATCCGCAAACTCTGACTTATTTCGGGGCCGTAAAAATGCGGCGAATTTATTGTTGGAGGATGTGCCGTAAATACTTCCGCGGTTTGATCGGTACAAATCATAAAAATGCGCCGGGGTGATGTGTTCTCTGAACTTAATCGAGTCGGATAATCCGGAAAGGCCGCGTTTTTCCAGTTCTGAGATGATTTTGTCGCCGTATTCCTTAGCGCGATCGCCAGTCCACACTTCGGCGTCGCTCAGATAAGGCGCATTAACGAGGATGAAGAGGTTTGATCCGTTTTCCGGAGCGTGATCAGCATCCGTATAAGACGTATTTGCGATGTAGATGGTTGGATCTTCCGGCATCACTTTTATATCGAAAATATCTGCGAATTCGCTTTCATAATCTTCAGAAAAGAATACGTTGTGATGTTTCAGTTCCGGGTATTGTTTTGAGCAGCCAAGCATCAAAACGAATCCGGAGCAGGAGGGTTCGGTTTTGCGGATGCGCTCTTTTTTCCGGTATGGCACAATCGAGTCCGGCAGAAGCTTTGTGTTGGTTTCGGTGGCATCTGCGTTTGAAAAGAGGATATCAACGTGTGATGTCTTGAGATTCGAAAACTCAACCTCCGATACAAATCTGGTTTTTTCTGGATGTGGTTTTATAGCCGTGATCTCCGCATCCTTCCCGAAAACATAATTCACGCCAAGCGATTTCCCGAGATCAATCAGCGCTTCGGCGAGTTTGTAGATCCCGCCTCTGATGTAAAATCCACCCTGACAAAGTTCGACGTAGGCGATGACGTTCAGCGTGGCCGGCGCCTGATACGGCGACGATCCGTTGTAAGTGGTAAACCGCTTGAAAAGCTGCCTGAGATAAGGTGATTTAAACGTTTTGTCGATGCGCTTGCTTACCGTGGTGAACGAATCAATCCGAAAAACATCAGACTTCTTCAGGCTACCAAGATCAGACCACTTTTCCAGCGGATTGAATAAAAACGTACCGGCGGTTTTTTCGTAGAGTCCAGCGGCGTATCCTAAAAACTGAACCCAGGCCTCCTCGTCATCCGGTGCGATTTCATCAAGCTGATCGAGCACTTTTGGCAGATCAGAAAAGCAGTCGAACCGGGCGCCATCTTTCCAGAAATATCGGCAGACCGGGTCAACAGGAACGAGCTCAAGATAACCCCCCCGTTTTGCGTCGCAGTATTCAAAAAGCC
>PXAI01000285.1 GCA_003567135.1 Balneolia bacterium
AGGTAGTAGCGCGTCATGTCGTCAAATGACAGAATTTCTCCTGTCTCTGATGGCGAAAGCGGTGAGGATTCCGTTTCAAACAGAGCCGCCTGCGACCCTTCTTTGCGCAGTGAAAGGCGAAGCTCAGGACGCCCGTTTTTTGCACCCAAAACGGACAAACGCAGCGCTTCATAAAAGCCGGTAAAGTTATCTTTCCACTCATGCTCCTGGAGCTGAAATAGCTGCGCTTCGGTAAACTCCACCTCGGGAATATTCAAAAACTTCGAAGCACCGGCGGCCCATTTTTGTACGAGCGGGGGGATGTCTTCTTTGCGATGCCTGAGCGGCGGAACGGCTATCGGCAGAAATGAGAAGCGATAAACCAGATCGGGATGTGCTTTATCCTGTGCAGCCATTTGCTCAAGCGAATACCGGCTGGTCAGAATCAGGCGCGTCCGGTTGCCTTTTTCGGATCGGGTATCAATCAGCCTGGCGAGATTTTGCTGCTGCTTTACGGAAAGTTTGTGTGCGGATGCCAGAAAAACAAGCAGTTCATCAGTCGTGCTGAACGCTTCGGCTTCAGGATCAAATTCGGGACCAAAAAGTTCGGGCATTTTACTCTCTGGCGGAATTGATCCGTCAAGATTTGCCTCCAGTACCGAAACGCCGCCACCGGTCATACGAATCGTATCCAGAATTCGGCGGCCGAGCGTTTTTTTACCGGTGCCTTTTTCGCCATGAAAAATTACGTGCGTATTCTGGTGCGCCGCCTGATCCGTTTTCTCCAGAACCGCCTTCATGATATCTGATTCTGCCACAAAAAAATCGGGTTTGCGCGCCGGTTTTGCTCCGCTCGCGGCCGGGGCTTCAGCAATATCTTCGGCAGACGTAAGGCTCACCGCAATCTGATTCGTGCGGTTCGATTTGCTCTGGTAAAGCCGGAAATTGAACTGAAAATTAACCGCAACGTTTTGGCGAGATGTCAGCTGAAAAGTGCGCGAATCGCTGGCGTTATCTTTGTGACTCAGTCGCGCAATTTCATCAACGAGATTATTCAGCTCCCGGGAAATGATCCCTTCGGATTCTGACCCCAAAACATACTCTTCCGGGCTAAACCCGAGATCAAACCGGATATGCCGGTTTACAAAAAAGAGCTGCGCCTGCTCATCCTGATCAATCCTGAAAATAAATACCGTAACGGGCAGCTGGTCGAGCATTTCCCGCCAGAATGCGTTGTTGGCCGAAATTTTGTCCTGATGCGACATACGTAAAGTTCTACCGTTAAATCTGATTACCTGTTGATTACTATCTGGATATCATCCCCCATAAAAGCAAAGGGAAGTCAGTATAAGAAATCAATCCACAAATCCGCAACGATATTTCGTAATTTTCTCAATGAATTCTCGGTGCCTTAACGGGATTACTGCTCATTCTTGTCGTAAAGCGTATATCCAAGCGGATCTTCTTCGTAATCTTTCAGATACCTGACGCACAAATAAATGATCGGCGTATCGAACAGCGCGGCGAAAAACTTGAATATGTAGGAGTTGAAAATCAGAATTACGAGCGCGCCAATTGTGGTAACGCCATCCCCGAGATTTCCGGAAAAATAGAGAATGGATAGTATCGCCGTGGAATCCACAAGCTGGCTAACCATCGTTGAACCATTATTTCTGAGCCAGAGATGCTTTCCCTTGGTGAACTCCTTCCAGAAATGAAACAGGCGCACGTCGATCGTTTGTGCGGTAAGATAGGCGATCATACTGCCGATCGTGTTCCCGACCATAAATCCGTAAACGCCGTCAAAGAGCGATTCACCTGCACTTACGCCTCCGGTTGACGGCAGATAAAAGTTGATGGTCATAATGGCGAGCATGAACACGTTCATGTAAAACCCAACCCAAACGAGCAGCTGTGCGCGCCTTCGCCCAAAGAGTTCGGAAACGAGATCTGTGACCAGAAACGTAAACGGAAATGCAACCAGGCCGACCGGGATACTCATCGTGTAGACCGAGGCATCGCGAACCAGTGAGGGCACAAAACCGATCATCCAGTCGGGGAGATTTATCTGGAAAAGCGTGGCAAACTTCGTGGTGCCGATGATGTTGCCCATCACCAGCGCAGTTAGAAACACGGCGCACAGAAAAAGAAACAGCATGTCTCTTTTAAACTGGAGCTCTTTTTTATCCGGTTCTGACATTTTCCTGAAATGATGGTAATTACCTGGCTTCCCTGAACGTTTACAGCTACCCGATACGTTCAGAAAGATGAAAATGAACAATAAAAAGATATGATTCAAATACCTGAAAACGAGCGCCTCGATCTGGCGGAAGCAGCGGTCTCGGCGTGGGAAGAAAAGCATCCGGAATCCGTTTCCGTTTTTGATATAGCCGGATTTGCCGGAATTCCGGCCGCGGATTTTTACGACTACTTTCCCAACAAAAACGCCGCCTTCATTTTTTATTATGAGGGGATGATTATCCGCTACCGCGCCATGATTGCCGAGCTGGATGGTTACGATGAACTCGTTCTGGCCGACAAGCTCACGAACTTTCTGCTCAGCACACTGGATATGATGGACGAACACAAACTTTTCGTTCAGGAAACGTTCAGAAACGATGTTTTTGCCAATCGCCGCTGGCATCCATTTTTCAAGCAGAGCCGCGATTTGATTAAGGAGATCATCGAAACACATCCCGGCGTTAGCAAAGCGGCACGCGTTGCGCTGATGGATACTGTTTATGATTTTCTCGCAGAAGAGTGGATGCATCTTCTGCTGTTCGGCGTGCGCGATTCCAGCGAGGGAAAACAAAAAACGCTGGCGCTGGCTGATTCCTTTACACGTTTGGCCGGCGAAGTTCTCTGCTTCAAAGGAATTGATTACGGCGTTGATCTTCTGCGAATTTTCTGGAACGAAGGGTTGTTTAAATTCAGCATCAACATTCCGTTTACAGACACCAATCTTTACACCTTTCGCTCCGGAGGCGAAAAAACTGATGAATGATTTTCCATCCTCGC
>PXAI01000388.1 GCA_003567135.1 Balneolia bacterium
ATTACAATTCCAAGTAACATGAGGACGATCATCACCAAAAAGGTGGAGATTGCGGCAATTTGAACATCGCCGACGACGCCCCATAAAATCAGAAAAATTAATACAGGTACGAAAAATGAGACGACCTGCTCAATTTTGTGCTTGCCTTTGGCAATATTCATGGATCCAAACACCAGGATAGCGAGGTTACCGACTAACAGAAGTAGTACGGCAACCATAAGTCCTGTAGCTATCCAGGGATGTGCGCTGAATCCATCACCAAGGCCTAATGCTAATACAGACATCATTGTGTTTACGGTTTAAAGGTGAAATTATTCTGATTAAGCTTTGCCGCCTTTGTCAAGCATTGCAATGGAATCGATAAGAACGATTGAGCTCTCTTCCATATCCACAACGAGACGGTCAATTTTAGATACACAGTAGTTGTATCCGACCTGCAGAATAATAGCACCGATCAGTCCGGCAAGAGTTGTAAGAAGCGCTGTTTTGATACCACCGGCTACAATACTTGGTGAAATATCAGCGGCTTCTTCAATAGCGTCAAATGCCTGAACCATACCGATTACCGTTCCGGTAAATCCGATAAGCGGAGCAAGTGCAATGAACAGCGACAGCCATACCAGGCCTCTTTCGAGGAAGCTCATCTCAATTGAGCCGTAAGATACAATGGCTTTTTCAGCTGCTTCAAAACCTTCATCGGCACGAAGAAGACCGGCGTTGAAAACAGAAGCTACAGGACCGCGGGTGCTTGCGCAAAGTTCCTGAGCTGCAGGAATACCACCGTTCTGAAGTGCTTCCTGAACATCGACAATAAATTTCCGTGTATCTATATCAGCCCTATTCAGTGTTACAAGGCGCTCGAGAAATATTGCGAGGCCGAGAATAACGCAGATTAATACCGGCCACATGAATAAGCCACCCTCGTTAAAATACCTAACAAGCTGGCTGAAAGCGCCTTCTGATGCAGCCTCAGTTGCTGCTATTTGAAGGAGAAGAACATTCAGGGAGAAGGTCATATTTAAAGACTCCGATTGTTTTTACTTATGGTTTGTACAGATTAAGAATGCGAAATTATAGATTATTTATACGTAAATGTCAAAGAGACTTTTAATCTATTCTCAGGCATAATTTTTATTTAATAATGCATTCAATGTAATAAATTTTCAGCAGAATAGGTGGTATAAATTTCTGCCAACTGTAATTTTATATTATCAATAATTTAAAGCCCCGGCCCAACGTAAATTTAAGTAAGAGAACGGACTGTCAGAATACAGCATTCATTACAAACCGCAACGTTTGGATCGTCGGCCTGTCCTGCACGGTTCGTCCGTCATAATTTACTGATGCACGCAAAAACTGGCTGATCCGGTAGGTAAACTGCACCGACCACAGCCACGTATTTCCCGCACCGGCTCCGTCGGTCAGCTCAAAAGATCCGAACGAACTTGAAACGCCTTCCAGCTGATTCGACCGGTATTCCAGCCGCGCAAAGCTCTGTATGAGATTTTGATAAAACCAGCGGACATCCCCGTTCAGGGAATAGCTGTTTACGCGCGCAGTTTCAGCCGGAAGCGTATCCCTTCGGTTGTTGTAGCTGAATCCGGTTCCTAACTGAAGTGATCTTGAGTAATCGAATCTTAATCCCGGCGAAACGCCTCTGCTTCTGATGTTAAAACTGCGCGCCTGAAGCTGTTCGCTCTCAAAATCGTTGATGCCTGATTTCAGCTCCACTTCAGCCACCCATCTCGGTAAAAAACGATAGCTGCTCTCCAGCCTCAGGTTTCTGATGTGCTGATCTTCACGTCCACTCGCCCGCTGATTCAGCCCCAGCGTTCGGTCTATAATAAACCGGAGGTCAAAATCCCGGTTCGGACGAAACAGCTGCACATCCTGCTGCCAGTATAAACGGCCTTCAATGGTGTTGTCAGGATCACGAAAACGATTGAGGCGCATCAGGTAGATATCCGCTATATCTTCGGTACGACTCTGTTCCCGAATATCAAGCAAGCTTGTTAAGGTGATGTTTCCCAAAACCGCGCCCGCAATCCCGCCTTCACCGTGATAAACCCTGGAAGGATCAAGCCGCGACCTCACCCTCGTATTCAGCCGCACGACCGGAAAAAGCTCATCCGAGGGGATAAACTGGCGAATAAAATTTCCTTCGTTCGGCGTGGTTGCGGGAAAAAATTCATCTATCTGCTGCACGCCGTCTTCGTTGATATCAATCCAGATAAACTGGCCTTGTCCCGGCTGTACCTCTATGTAGGTTTCCTGCAAAAGCGGGCGGCTTTCGGTTCCGCCTTCATAAAACAGATTCAGCTCAAAAAGCTGATCTCTCGTGGCGATATCCGTGACGGAATTTACCAGAACGCCCCTGCTGTTCTGCGCCTGCTGTTCGGTAACGAAGAAATCGCTGTAGGTTTTATCCCTTACAATTACGCTGTTTCGTGTGCGGAAAACATCCGACGGCTCAAAACTCAGCCGAAATTCGCGCGTCCAGGCTTCGGCCTGAAAACGCATATCACCTTGTGCGGCGCGATGATCCCGACGGTATGAAACATGCACGCCGGCTCTCAGCGCCTCAGTCGGATTCCAACGCACGCCCGGCCCGAGATCATAAAAATAAAATGATGTGTTTCGCAGGGAATCCGTTCCGGCAATGCGCTGGCGACGATCCTCCGTTTCTATCCGGAAAATGGGCGTGACCACACCAGGCACCGGACTTTCATGCCAGTTATAGGATACCGATCCCATCTGGCGAAACCATCGCCCGCGGTCATCATCAATTAAATCGTCACTGAGCAGGTAATCGGCCCGGTAGTCGAGTTCAGGAAGATCAGGTTCAGCGGAAGTCAGCCGGATTTTTTGGCGGATGCTCCTAAGGTCGGTCCGGTTCAGGAGTCCGCCGCCCAGTGAGAGCTGTGAATACGGGGAAAACTCAAGGCCAATATCTGCCTCAGTGAGGTTTTCCTCCACATTATCCAGCCGGGTG
>PXAI01000376.1 GCA_003567135.1 Balneolia bacterium
CTGCTCCGCTCGCTTTCCGTTGACGTGGAAATTGACCGCGAAAAATGGGCGTCTCTCGGTCCCGACGGACTGACTGATCTGCTCTTCGAAAAAGCGATTGAGCATATCCGCAACAAGGAAAAAATGGTTTGTGATCCGTTTTTCCGTGTAATCAAGGATTATGCCGAAAATCCGGACATTCCGAACAAGCCCGAAAATGTGCAGATCATTTTCACGGACGGTATTCGCCGTTTCCGCGTAATTGTGAACGTTGAAAAAGCCGTTGAGACAAACGGCCGCGAGCTGATGAACAGCCTGCAGCGATCTGCTGTACTCAACACCATCGATATGAAATGGATGGAGCACCTGCGCGAACTTGATGCCCTGAAGGAAGGTGTCGGGCTCCGTTCATTCGGCCAGAAAGATCCGCTTATTGAATTCAAGCGCGAGGCGTTTAACGCGTTCGGCCAGCTTCTCGAGGATCTCAACAGCGAAACGCTTTCGGTTATCTGGAAAGCGATGCCGGAAATCACGCCGGATCGTCCGCTTGAAAGAGCTGCCCAACAGCGCAGCCGTTACGACAAAGGCCGCATGAAAGAGCAACACTCCGGCGTCGACGGATATGGCGTAAACGGTGGCTATACCAGCAATCTGAGCACCAACCGAACCGACGACGGCGAAGAGCGCAAGCAGCAGCCTGTGGTTGTAGGCAAAAAAATCGGTCGTAACGATCCGTGTCCGCTGGATGGCAGTAAGAAGTTCAAGCACTGCTGTGGTGCGTCAGGATCGAAGACGTGTACCAAGGTTGGTGAGGGTGTGGCATAATTTACCTTGATTAGCTCTGATTTGGGCCTTGATTACCTGAGTATGAAGTAGGCTTTGTGAACCTGGGTATTTGTGGTGCTATCATGGGCTTTCGGCAAGGGATTTTTGCTTTGGCTGCTAATTGGGATTTGTCTGGTCTATGGCTCGTTTGCGCTATCCTGAAATATTAGATTTTTTACAGCGTGGTAAATATAGTGTTAGCATTGCTTAAAAATTTGTGGCGGAATCTGATTAACTGTTTGTAATTCATCAGGATAAATAAATTGATAAAAGTTTTGCACAGAGTTGCAAAGTAGGTGTCCTATTCCTTACCTTCGAATTATTCACAGGTTATCAACAATTTCAGGACTAACATGAAAAACTGGAGAAAAACCGCGTTTAAGGTTTCATTTCTTGTACTTGTTACCCTGGTTCTTTTGGTTGGGTGAAACCATTCCATTCAGAGTACTCTAAAGATGTCCGCTAATAATACAACCGTTTTCGTGGATGGCATGACGTGCGATGGATGCGTTAACAGGCTGCAAAAAGTGCTGGAGCGCAATCCCGTTATTGATCGTGCCGACGTAACGCTGAGTCCGGGAAAAGCAGTGATTCAACATTCCCTTTCCGACGTATCAGCTATTGACGAAATCGTAAAAAAAGCCGGATTTTCCGTAGTAAACAAAGAATAGTTTTTGGGATATATCCTCCGCTGAATCGGGAGTAAACAATCTGAAGCACGCTTTTAGCTGGTTTTAATCAGCCGTACAGGCTGACGGGATATCGCCATTGTGTATCTCCCGAAATTTTTCTTATTTTGATTCCGTGTTCAAAATCCGCCTTAATATCGCCCTTCTGATAATCGGTCTTTTATTGACCGCCTTTCAGCCTCTGCTTCGTGCTGAGGTTTGCGATATGATGTTGCAAAATACTTCGGAACAGAACTCCAACTGCTGCGACTCCCCCAAAAACATCCCCGATAACACTATAGCCATCCCTCTGGCCACTTCTTCGGATTCCTGCCATCCGGCGGATTCGGAAAATGAAGCTCAGGGCGAGTGTCCGGGTTGCGAATGCAACATCACTCAGTTTTCTTATTCAGCACAGATAGCTGCTGTTTCCGGTAGTTCCCAGTCTCTGGTTGTTCCGGCTCAAAATTTCATAACCGAAACCGTTTCGCCTTCCTCTGAATTTACGGTTTCCAACTTTCTCAAAGCCCCTCCCAAAGCTAACAGCCCGCCTTCCAGGGTGTTGCACTGTACCTGGCTGATTTGATAAGCGATCACCGGTAATCCCGGAGAGCGCCTTTTTTACGTATTTGCGTAATCGGTGTGCCTTTTTCTCTCCGCTGATTTTCCGGCAGAATTCCCCATTCTGAAAAACGAATCGAAAAATACTTTACGGTTTTCTATCTGTTTCGCTTGTCTAATCAATTATTATGATCTATAAAATCATACGTTTTTTCCTTGAGAATAAGCTTTTCGCTGTTCTCCTTTTAACAGGATTTGTTTTATGGGGATTGATCACATCCCCGTTCAACTGGAACATCGGCCTGCCGTCAAATCCCGTTGCTGTTGATGCTATCCCTGATATCGGGGAAAATCAGCAGATCGTTTTTACCGAGTGGCCCGGCCGTTCTCCTCAGGATGTCGAGGATCAGATCACCTATCCCCTCACCACCGCCCTGCTTGGCCTGCCCGGCGTACGCACCGTGCGAAGCAATTCGATGTTCGGTTTTTCTTCGGTCAGCATCATTTTTGAAGATAATGTCGAGTTTTACTGGAGCCGCGCGCGCATCCTCGAAAAACTGAACGCGCTGCCCGCCGGAACACTGCCAGATGGCATTTCTCCGGCACTTGGACCCGACGCCACCGCTCTTGGCCAGGTTTTCTGGTACACGCTGGAAGGCTACGATTCCGACGGCAATCCCACCGGCGGCTGGGATCTTCACGAACTTCGGTCTATTCAGGATTTCCAGGTTCGCTACGGGCTGGCATCTGCGCAGGGCGTAGCCGAAGTGGCCAGCATCGGCGGTTTTGTGCGTGAATATCAGGTGGATGCCGACCCGACCGCGCTATGGGAATACGATATCAGCATAACAAAACTGGCCGACGCCGTACGGCAAAGCAATATGGATGTCGGTGCGCGTACGATTGAGCTGAACCGAGCCGAGTATATCGTGAGAGGCCTCGGGTTTATCAAATCAAC
>PXAI01000050.1 GCA_003567135.1 Balneolia bacterium
ATTTGTAGCGTTCGTCGCTGTCGCTGGGCTCGCGAGAGATCGCGTTGTGATTGGGTTCGAAGGAGGTAATGATGCCGCAGTACTTGCCGAACGAGGTGTTCTGAAACAGCCGGAAATAGTGGCAGGCATCGTAAATCGAGGCCGCGACCAGGATGGCCGTTCCGCGGTCATTGTTCAGGCGTGGTTTGAGGCTGAAATCCTCGATGATGGCGGCAACAATCCGCTGCTTGCGCTCAGCCGCACTCATCAGCTCTTCCAGCGTCGCCCAGCGCTTGCGCAACACCGCTTTCTGGTAGTTGTTGAGATTGCGGGTCTTGCGCTCGAACCAGGCATCGATAGCCTGTTGGGAGGTCAACCGCTGCGGTACGTCGCGGGCCTCGTATTTCAAATCCAGCACCACGCCATCGGCCACCGCTTGAGGGAATTTGTAGGTGTGGATGTAAGTGCCGAACACTTCGCGGGTGGTTTGCTTGTCCTTGCGCAGCAGTGGCGTGCCGGTAAAGCCGATGAAGATGGCCTCAGCCAGCCAGCGCTTCATCTGCCGATTCATGCGGCCACCCTGGGTTCGATGGCACTCGTCGACGAACACATAGAAACGCCCATGGACTGGCGGCGGGTCGCCCTTGAGATCGCCGGGGTCGAACTTGTGCACCAGGGCGCAGAGTAGTCGCGGCGTCGTCGCGCCCAGCATTTCCACGAACTGGGCGCGCGAGGTAATGCGCGGCGACGGGCCATCCTCCCCCACCACGCCGGCATTGCGCATCACACCGACAATCTGCTTATCCAGCTCGTCACGGTCAGTGACCACCAGAATACGGGCGGCCGGGTCATGCTCCATGATCCGCTTGGCCAGCAGCACCATGACTATGCTCTTGCCGCTGCCCTGGGTGTGCCAGATCACTCCGCCTTCGCGCTTGGCAATACGTTCCTGGGCGGCCTTGACGCCAAAATACTGGTGCGGCCGGGGTACTTTCTTTTGGCCCGCATCGAAGATCACGAAGTTGCGGATCAAGTCCAGCAGGCGCGTCTTGCTGCACATCTGCGCCAGCGGCTTGTCAAGCAATACGCCGGCCGAGGTCTCATTGCGGCGCTGCTCGTCTTTCCACTGTACGAAGAACTGCTCCGGCGTGCCGGTGGTGCCATAACGCAGGCCCTGGGAGTCACTGCCGGCCAGCAGCAGTTGCACGGTACTGAAAAAGCGTTCGTTGAAGATCGGTTCCTGGTTGGTGATGAGCTGGCGCACGCCATCGGCCACCTCCACCGAACTGCGCTTGAGCTCGATCACCGCCACCGCGATGCCGTTGAGATACAGCACCAGATCGGGCCTGCGCTCGTGCCCGCCCTTGAGCGTGACCTCCTCGGCCACGGCGAAGTCGTTGCCCTCCGGGCGCTCCCAATCGATCAGGTGCACATCCTCGTGCGGCTGGCCTGGCGCGAGCAGCACCTTCACCGGGTAGCGCAGCAGGTTGTAGGTGCGCAAATTGGCCTGGTAGAGCGTCACGCCGGTAACGTCCGCGGCGGCCTCCAGCTTTTGCAGAGCAGCGGAAATATAGGCTTCGGAGTAGCCGCGCTCGCGTAGATTGGCCCGCAGCAGGTCCGGCTCAATGGGCCGGTTGTTTTCCCGCTGGTGCCAGTCGCCCAGGTGGCGATAACCCAGCCCGCCTTCCGCCTCGGAGCGAGTAAACAGTTCGACCACATGGTTTTGCGTCAGGCGTTCTGGGCGGGCTCGGCTTGCCATGCGGTTACTCCTTCTTGGCCTGTCGCGTCTTCAGCAGAGCTTTGCCGGCCTCAGTCAGACGGTATTTCTGGAGGCTGCTCAGGGGCTTATCGGGAATGGTCATCTCGACAAAACCCGCCTCAAGTGCCGGGCGCAAGTATTTCTCCTGAAAGTGCTTGCGGTCTCTCAGGCTCAGCACTTCCTGGATTTCGGCACGCTTCATCTCCCCTTTCAATACGGCCACCAGTCGCTCGACTTCCCCGGTGACTTGGGGGGTAACTTGAGGGGCGCCTTGGGGGGTGACTTGAGGGGTGGCCGCATCAGACGCCCACTCCGCCTCCGGCCGCCACGCAACAGCCTTGAACTGGTTACCCGCCGGTTCATCCACCAGATCAATCTGCGGCCAGGCTTCCAGCGCGCGGGGAATGCCGCTGCCCATGCCACGATACGGCAGCATATGGCTGGCATGTTCAGTGAGCGTGGGGTTGCGGCGGATGGTCTTGCCCTGGCGGATGTCTTCTGGGCTCAAGCTGTCGGGCAGGTTGCCGGGGCTGACAATCTCCACCCGGTCGGCAAACACCATCACGCGGATCGAGGCGCTGGTGAAATAGTCCCGGTGGATCAGCGCGTTTACCAGCAGCTCTTCCAGCGCGATTGGTGGAATCTCCAACTCCCCCGGCGTGTTGAAGCCGCGGCCACGCTGCACATGATGCAGGTTGCGCTTGATAAAGGTGAAGGCACCGCGGAACTGCTCCAGCAGGGTGCCCTTAATGTCTTCACTATCCAGGTAGCGGGTGTCGTGCAGCACCTTGCCGGGAAAGGCCACGGCCTTTACCTCAAAGGCCGGGCGCCAGCGATGCGGGTTGCGGCCAAACAGCATGAGGCCACTCAGATTCAGCTCCCGCCCATCGCCCAGGCCCAGGTTTTGCATCAACTGCTCTCGGGTCAGGCCGGAAAACTCGCTGTTCCGATCATAACGCCGGTCAAAGTAGGCATTGAACGCCTTGTCGTCGATATCGTCCACCGAAGTGCCCGCCACCGGCACCACATCGGCATAGACCAGCGCCGCTCGCTGGAACATTCGCTGCAGTTCCTCGCGCGAAGTCACATGGCGCTTGTCCGCCCCCTGCTTGACCCAGATGCGGCCCTGATTATCCAGATAGGGCTTGGCCAGCCCGTTAGGCACCTCCACCACCATGACAATGCCCTGGTCCGTCTGCACGTTTTCGGTCAGCGGATGCACCGGCGGGCGCACATGCTGGGAG
>PXAI01000123.1 GCA_003567135.1 Balneolia bacterium
ACGTTCTGTAAAACTCGATGGTGTCTTCCATAGTAACGGCATCAATATCAGATGGCCAGCCGATAGGTGGGTTTTTGTATGGATGGGCTGAGAATGCAATAGAAAGAAACTCCTCAATCATTCTGCCGATCGGGTTGTTATCGGTACGGTCGCGGCGCTCTTCCCAGATCACGTCTTTTTCTTCATAAAACTCGCGCATTACCGGATTGATAAAGCGGTCGGCCTCAAGCAGGAACCAGAGTTCAGCCTTGTTGGCTGGCAGAGAGTAGAAAAACGCGGTTTCATCAGTGGAAACAAACGCGTTCATGCCAACGGCACCTTCACGATCCACGATCATGGAAAATTCGTTATTCACAACATACTGCTGTGCTTCATCGCGGACTTCTTCAAAAGCTTCCCAGAGTTCAGCAAGCTTGTCTTCATTCGGGTTAGGGCTGATGCTGTAACTGTGCCACTTTTTGTAAGCCTCATCGACCTGCTTGATCAGGTATTTCTCTTCTTCATAGTTGGTGGTTCCTATGGTAGGGGTGCCTTTAAATGCAACGTGCTCGAAAATATGGGTAATGCCTGTCTGTCCAACAGGTTCGTTTACGGAACCCACGTTTACATGCGTTATAAATGAGGCAACCGGAGCAACATCGCGCTGAATGATAATGAAATGAAGGCCATTATCAAGCGTGAACTCCGTTACGCGCTCTTCAAAAGCTTCCAGACTCTGCGCATTTGAAACCGGCGCAGAAAGTAGAAGCATCATAAAGAGAACGAAGCCAGTAATTAACTGCTTAGTCATATTTATTCAGATGTGTGTTTGATGGTGAATGATTAGGTAATGCTAAATTGTTACAAACAAAATAATAACCTTAATATTTTGCCCGACATACGGTTTATCAAAGATCCGTTTGAGGCCTTAATTCCTTCCGGAATGATGACCAATGTACGGGCTAACTGATACAGAGTTGCAAAATAACATCATTAAAATCATATCACAACGTGAACACAGTACAAGAGAAAGTTTTTGCATACCTGGTGATGATTATTATGCTCACCGGAATTGTTTTCGTCAGCGTTGCCGAAGCACAGCAACAGCCGGATCTGTTTTCGATTGAGTCGCAGCGGCTAAGCACCGAACGAAACGCTATGCTGATTCTGCTCACCTGGGGCGGATTAAATATGGCCGGCGGCGGACTCCTCGCGGCTACATCCGCCAAACACCGCGACTTCGGCCTGATGTCAGCCGGCTGGGGACTCGTAAATGCCGGAATTGCCGGATATGCGCTATTAAGCGCCTCCGCGCCCGATCCTTCCGTTTCATTTCAGGATGTGCTCTCAGCCGAGCAGCTCTTCAACCGTATTCTGGCCGTGAATACCGGGCTCAACGTGGCGTATATCGGGGTGGGATGGTCTATGAATTACATGGGCGGTAAGTCCCGAACACGCGATTTTGGCTCCGCAATTGTGGTTCAGGGAATTTTCCTGCTGATCTTTGATGCGATCCTTCTTTATGACTCATCGCAGCGGCTGTCTGAACTGGCGCTTTATCCCGGTTCCGTTTCAGCCATGGCTGCGGATTCGTTATATTACAATTTCCCCGCGCTGAGCCTGAGGTTCAGTTTTTAGTCCCGTTTTAAATTTGCTATAAGTAAAGTATTATTAACCTATGCAGGACACTATTTTATTCAGTCTTCCTGAAACAGAGCTGAATATCTATTCAAAGAAAAACCCGGTTGAGGTTCCCGTAATTGAGAACAAAATCGTAACCACAGGCCGAAGCCCGAATTTCATTCGTCACATAACGTTTGATGTCACCGGTACCGGACTCGAGGGAAAAGTCCGCGCAGGCCAGAGTATCGGAATTCTGCCTCCCGGCGTGGATATAAAAGGAAAACCGCATCAGCTGCGACTCTATTCTTCTGCTTCGCCCGTTTTTGGGGAAGATGGTGAAGGAAAACACTACAGCACGACGGTAAAGCGGCTGATTGATGAAAACTGGGAGACCGGCGAGCTCTTTTTGGGCGTTTGCTCAAACTACCTCAGCAGCGTCCGCACCGGGAATAAAGTTAACATCACCGGCCCGAGCGGAAAGCGTTTTATCCTGCCGGAACATCCTGAGGCCTTTAACTATCTGTTCTTTGCTACCGGAACGGGAATTGCGCCATTTCGGGGGATGACGAAAGAGCTGATGGCCCGCAAAACAACGAATTCCGTGAATATCATCTTCGGATGCCCGTACCGTACAGATCTGCTGTACGCCGATTATTTCCAGAAGCTGGACCGGGAGATGTCAAATTTCAACTATCTCGTTTCGGTTTCGAGAGAGCAAATCCGCAGAGATGGCTCGCGGCCATATGTCCAGCATCAGCTGATTGATAACCGTGAGATTCTGCAACCAATTCTGCATCAGCCCAACACGCTGATTTACGTGTGCGGGTTAAAGGGGATGGAAACCGGGATCTTCAAAACACTCCACAGGCTGGGCATGCACGAATACATGAACTTCAGAAAGGGGTCAGCCGAAGATGTAACCGCCGACTGGACTGATGATCACTGGAAAAAAGCGGTAAAACCGTCTGAGCGGATGTTTGTGGAAACGTACTGAGGGGGCATGCAGCGAACTATTAATCAAACTTCAGAAGTTCACCAAAACGCTTGGCGCTCAGTTTTGAGCCGTAGCGCTGTGTGTACACCCGGGTGAATTCCGCACCCAGAAAAATCATCATCATGTTGTAGTACACCCAGATCAGGAAAATAACGAACGATCCGGCGGCGCCGTAGGTTGAGTTTGTCGCGGTGTTCATCAGATAATACGTGACTGCGTTGCGACCGAGCCAGAAAAGCACAGCCGTTACCAGAGCGCCAACCAGCACGTCCGTCCATTTAACGTTGATATCCGGCAGCATTTTGTACATGATGGCGAAAAGGATGGTCGTAACGAGCAGATAGAAAATCGGGCTCAGTGCATTCCAGACCTGCAG
>PXAI01000390.1 GCA_003567135.1 Balneolia bacterium
ATCCTGCTGGATATTATCCGGATAGATGATCCGAAAGATGGTTTGATTATGAATCTGACCCGAAGAGTTAAAGGAGGATCAGTCTTCTTCAGCTCGCTGCCGGAACCCGGAAATCAGGCAGAATCGTGGGCAGTGAGTATGCCAGATCAGCCGGATCTTTTTCTTGAGATTGAGTAGTCTCATTCTTTACTTTAACGCCACAATCTCCAGGCGATTGAGCTTCTTCCCAAGAAAACGCTCGGCAAGTTCCTGAAAACGCTGCGGCTTATCACTTACGTAGCACTCGAAATCCCCGTTTTTTCCTGAATTCAGGAGATCGGCAGAAGTCAGCATTTCAAGCGCCATATTAGCGATGGCATCCGCCGAGTCGATAACCCGGGTTTCTGATCCTTCGAAAAGGGATTCGATTTTATTCCGAAACAGGGGGTAGTGCGTGCATCCCAGAATGAGCGCGTCAAGATCTTTATCGGTGAAGTCATCCAGATATTTTTTGAGGATGGATTCGGCGATTTCATCATCCGTCCAGCCTTCTTCTGCCAGCGGAACCAGCATGGGGCATGCTCTCGAAAAGATCGTTTTACTCTTGTCTATGGTATGTATGGCGTTGTCGTAAGTTCCTGAGTTGATCGTAGCCAGCGTTCCGATCACTCCGATTTTATTATTTCTGGCCGGAGTTTCAAGCGAGGCTTTTGTGCCTGCCTGAACCACATCAAGCACCGTGATCCCTTTTTCGGCACAGCGCTCACGAATTTCATTACTGGCCGCCGCCGAAACCGTATTGCAGGCGATAAGTATGAGTTTGATTTTTTTTCGCAGCAAAAAATCGGTGATCTGTATCGCATATTCGCGAACGGTATCCATGGATTTGATTCCGTAGGGTACGCGTGCGGTATCTCCAAAATAAATAATGTTTTCGGACGGTAGCGTCTGCATCACAGATTTTACGACGGTAAGCCCGCCGATACCGGAATCAAAAATTCCGATGGGTGCACTTTTATTTAAACTCATGCAGAGTCAGGTTTTTAATAATGTTCGGTTTTGGCAGACCGTGCGCTGTTCGGACAGAATTATCAGAGTCTTCTGGCTAGCACGACCGTTTCGCGGAAGGTTTTACGGCTTCCGGCCACGCTGTTGTAGGCCTCAAAATAGATAATGTATATACCAATTCTGTTTTCCTGTCCTGAGTCCCTGCGGCCATCCCAGGTAAGGGTACCCTCAAGTCCGGCAGGTTTGCCGTCTGCCAGCGTTTTTACGTGTCGTCCGTAGCGATCAAAGATGCGCACGCGGAGCATGTAATCGGCCTCATTCAGCTTATAGTTGATAAAAAGATTGTCATCAACGCCGTCGCCATCCGGTGAGAACGGGTTTGGTTCGAGCACGATTCCTTCGCTTTCCGGCGTTTCGGTCGGTGCGGCGAACAGAGAGTTATCAAAACCGGGAGTTCCGCCTTTCGTTACCACGCTTGAACCCCAGTTTGAGGCATCGTTGCTCGGCCCGCCCGGATTAATCCGCTCAAGGCTGATTCCACGCTCGTCCACAAGGTTTGGGTTGTGCCAGTCAGGTGAGTAAAATACTGAGTCGATTACAGATCCGTCCTGCATGGCCAGATAGACACCGCGACCTGCATTGGGCAGGCTGAGCGTGGTTCGGTCGGCGCGGAAGAAAAAGCGTCCGTCCTCAATTTCAAAAAAGCGGCTTACGCGTGAATCCTCGAAAAAACGTTCCGTATCGGCGTGAATCACGGCATAGCCGCGTGCCGGAATGTAGGCCGACTCACTGCTGAACGGTATAATCGAGCTGACTTCCCCGTCTCTGTCCGGCTCATCATGAATCCGGAATCCTTCCAGGTTGATGGCATAATCGCGGCGGTTGTAAAACTCAACGTATTCGCTCTGATCGGGGAAATCGTTGTAACGGCCACTTATGGGCTGGTACATAATTTCATTTATCACCACATCGCCTTGTTGTACAGGCATAGCAAGCGGTACCGATGTGAGCGGCGCCACGTTACCCGGAACATCGCTCAGATTCGCCGCCTCAATTACCTGATCTTCTGATCCGGTTGAGCTAAGCGACTGGTTGGTGCTGAGTAAAACTCTGTTCCCGGTAAACGGGTTGAATTCATCTACCGTTAAAGCCATTCCGTTCATGCTGAAGCTTTCTTCACCAGTGATAGAAACGAATTCGTTAAAGCGAAGCTCAATGCGCCCGTCGTCAGTTTCTTTGGCGAAAAAAGCTTCCGGCTCGGTATCGTTTGGCGTAAAGTTGAGGTTTTGAGCGCCTGCGGAGTTCCCTTCGCGGTTGGTGCGCCAGTTGGTGCGGTCATTTCCTGCGGCTCTCGGATCGAGTCTTTCAAGCGAGGTTCCGGCCGTGCTGCCGCCCCATGAAGTCGCATAGGCCAAGCTGTCCACCAGCGTGCCGTTATCATCGCGCAGGAAAATGGAATCACCGTTCTGGCTGATAGCCAGCATCGAAGAAAGTTGCAATACTCTTGCTGAGGCCGGAATATCGAGCAGTCCCGGATTATCAGTTATGACCAAATATTCGCCCGGTGCCAGCGGGATCGTGTTGCCGGGCCCGGAAAGGGAAATGGTTGTGATCGAGCGCCCCAGCTGCCACGATTGCAAATCAATGCTGTTGTCGCTTTGGTTGTAAAGCTCGATAAAGCGCGGAGTTTCACCGGTTACCGGGCGATAAATAAATTCGTTGATCACAACATCCGCAAAACCGGCATCGCCGAATTCAAGGAAGGTGACGTCAACCGTGGTTTGTTCCAGCGGCACGCCGAAAAGATCGGTGAGATTGCTGATGGTTACCGAATAGGTCGTTTCGGGCGTCATTTCAGAAGTGAGGTGCAGTCTGATCACACGCTGTTCCTGTGTAACGCTTCCCACCGATAATCCCTGATCGATACTGTAGTTTTGCGGATTTCCTGCCAGATCGGGAGCCAGCGATTTTGAGAAAATCAGGTTAATCTGATTCGCCTGTGGCGCATTGGCCGTTTCCAGTTCTGGTGGCGTCGGATCGGCTTCCACTTCGTTGGGCGCGCCCGGCGTACCAAGCAGCGGATTGGGTGAGTCACCCCAATTTTCCTGAAAATAAGCAGATACATTTACCGAAATTCGCTCGAGGGCTACGTCATCGCCGCCCCATTGTGGCGTGTATGTGAGTGAATCGAGGAGCATTCCGTCAGAATCGCGGAGCACAATGTTATCCCCGCCAACTTTCAGCGCCTGAAAACGGCTTCCCATATTGATCAGATCGATATCAGGAAAAATATCCAGCAGCGTATTATCGGGTGCCAGTATTACAAACGATTCAGGTGCGAGGATGATATTATCATTGGTGATGATATTCCGGTTTCCGGTATCGTTGTTAGTCGTCCAGCCGGCAAGACTCAGCGCCTTCTCGCTGGTGTTGTAAAGCTCGATATAGCGCGAATATCCGGGGGCCGTATCGTACATGAATTCGTTGATAAACACATCTCCGCTGTCCACAGGAACCACATCAAAAAACGTAACGCTGATGCTCTCCGGTTCCATCGCAAAACCAAAAAGTGACTCCACATTCTCTACATCCAGCGTGTATTCGGTATTGCTGATCATCGCCTGGGAAAGTCCCAGCGTAACTTCTGCATCGCCGGTGAGCTCAGCCGAGTCAATTACGATTCCGTCGGAAAGCGAGTAGTTACCCGCGTTTTCAGCTGTTGGAGGATTCACGGCGAGATCAAATCGAAGCTGTAGCGAGAGTTCGTCAATGTAGCCGAGCGATAAGAGTGAAGGTGGCGTATCATCGGGTTCAAGCGTGTTCGGTAATCCGGGCGTTCCTCCAAGCGGATCGAGGGATTCGCCCCAGTTTTCCTGCAGATGCGATGGCGCCACGGTCGAAATTCGCTCAAGAGCCACTTGTTCACCTCCCCAAACGGGTCCTTCATAGCGAAGCGAATCAACGAGCGTGTCATCATCCGTAAAAATCATTATCCGGTCGGCAGCTACTCTGTTCAGCGAGGGGAAATTAGGCAACTCAAGATAGGGACGATCACCAAAACGCTCTTCAAGCGCGGCCTGACTTCCGGTAAGAACCACGAAATCGCCGGGCTCAAGAATATAGTCGCTGGTCGTAAGGTTGCGGATCGTGGAGGTGTTATCCTGAATACGCCACTCATTCAGGTTAAAAAGCTTGTCGCTGGCGTTGAACAGCTCAACGTACTGAGCCATGCCATCAGGCAGATCATACCAGAATTCGTTGATCAGCACATCGCCGCGCTCAACGGGATCAACCACAGAAAAAGTAAATGTTTCGGTTTCCATCGGAATTCCGGTCAGATCCTCAATTCCCGAAACCGTGAGATCGTACGTGCCGCCCGGAACCGGGTCGTTGTATGTAATCTGAACGATGTTATCCTGAGTAATGGACGCATCCGCCGGCTGGCCAATTCCCTGATCGATACTGAATGCGGATGGCTGAACGCTGGCTGGATTTACCGCTTCGGAAAAAACGACGTCGAACGTCTGGTTATTCACGATGTTCACATTAGCCAGGAAAAGCGGGTTTTTGGTTACGATGATATCATCAAAGAAAAAGCGGTCGAATCGGGTAGCGGTGTAATCCGTGCGGATTCCGACATAGGCCGAAGAGGCGTGTGTGTTATCCTGCACAGCGTCGCCTTCCTGAACCGGCGTGCTTCCGTATCCTTCCGAAACAAATAATCTGAAAAAGCCCTCATCATCCCGCTCCACGCGAATCTGATACTCTACGTTTTGCTCGATTTGAGTCTCGCCGGACAGAATTACGGTTCCCGAGCCATTCGTGTAGCGAACAATTCTGAATCGCTTGTCGCCCCCGCTTTCCCCGATCCGTACGGCGTATCCGTTCACATCGCCGGATGTTACGTTAGGCTGATCGCTCATAATAAAAACGTGAGCCCGGTTGTTGGCGGATGTCACAAACCCATCCAGAAACACATAAAACTCCCAGCTTCCGTAGTTCGCGATAGACTCGGTACTCAGCCAGGATACGTTGTTCGATTCGGTCGTTCCGTCGAGACGAAGCTGATTATTGCCGTCCACATCCACGATTGTCCAGTGATCCACATCACCGACCCATTCCGGATTCTGGGTGAAATCGCCGTCTTCAAAATCCTCGTCAAGGATTACCTGCTGAGCAGATGCTGAAGTTGCGAAGGCTAAAAAAGATAAAATCAGAAGAGAATAAAAGTAGTATCTGATAGGCATAAAAAAGAAACTAAGTTGACTGTCAGTAAAAACAGGCCTGGAGTAAGTATTGGTTGTCGATCAAATGTTCGTCTAAAATAATAAAGGGCAGGCAGAACAGGAAATTATCAGGCTTGCGAGGAAGGATTTTACATCAGGCTGTGTTAAGGATTTGGTATTTTCGTTAAGTTCAATTTTTAAAATTCTAAACCAGTCTTCTAAATCCGATGTCGTATAAGCTGATAAGTAAGTTTTGTCTGTTCGCAGTTTCAGTGCTGCTGATAGCCCAATCCTGTAGTCCTGCCGCCGAAAAACTGCAGCGAAGCAGTTCCGGTGGAACAGTTATTGACCAGCTGGAAAGGCCGTTGCCAAACCCCATTGAGCCGGTTGATGAATTTACATACGCAAAAATGCGTGACACCCGATCTGAGGATGGAAGCCCCGGCGATGCGTACTGGCAGCAATATGCGACGTACGACATGAACCTAGAGCTGAACCCAAAAAAGAAGCGTCTGCACGGATCGGTAACGATTGAATACCAGAATAATTCGCCCAACAGTCTTGGCCTTTTGTATCTGGAGCTGGCGATGAACGCGCATCAGAAAGACGCGGTGAGAATCCGGAACCTGGATATTACGAAGGGGATGAAGATAAAAAGCGTGATAGCAAACGGTCGGGAACTGAACGAGGGCAGGCCGGGCTCGCCGTCGTGGTCGGTTGATAATACGGTGATGTTCATCAGGCCGCACGACCGGCTGGAATCGGGCGGATCTGTAACGCTGGAGATTGACTGGGAGCTGGATATTCCACAGCGGGGTGCATCGGGCAGAAACGGCTGGGATAAGGACCTCTTTTTCCTCGGCTATTTTTATCCCCACATGCGCGTTCATGATGATGTGTACGGCTGGATGATGGATCCGTTTAAAGGAAACGCCGAATTTTACCACGGATTTGCGGATTACACGATGAATATCACCATGCCGGCCGACTGGGTTGTGATGGGAACCGGCGAATTTTTGAATCCGGAAGAAGTGCTTGCGCCGCATGTTTTAGAGCGCTACATCGAAGCGGGAAATACGACTGATATAGTGCACGTCATCAAAAAAGAGGATTTCGGGCATAAGGCTACGGCGGAATCTGAAAACGGAATGCATACCTGGAGATTTACCTCAGAAAAAGTGAGGGATGTGGCCTTCAGCGCCACGCGCCGCTCTTTCTGGGATGCCACCACCGCACCGGTCGGTGATCTGAACGGCGACGGTGAAACGAACTATTCGCGTATCAACGCGTTCTGGCGCGAACTCGCTCCGCTCTGGTCGGAAATGGCTGATTACGCACAGCATTCCGTATCTTTTCTATCCGATTTTCACCAGTTTCCGTACCCCTGGCCGCATATGACGGCCGTTGAAGGTTCCAACATTATCGGTGGCGGGATGGAATACCCGATGATGACCCTCATGGGTGACTACAACACGCGCGGCGCGATGGCGCTTTACAGCGTTACGGCCCATGAAATTGCGCATATGTGGTTCCCGATGATCGTGAGCACCAACGAACGTCATTTTACCTGGATTGATGAAGGGAACACCGTTTTTGCCACCGATCACGCCCGCGCTGATTATTTCAATCTGGATAACCCGCATCGCGGAACGCAAAATAACTACATCGGTTTTGCCGTAACCGGCCGTGAAGGTGAAATGATGCGCCGCTCCGATTTCCACTACACGCAGCAGGCCTACGGCGTGGCATCTTACCCCAAGCCGGCTTCCGTTCTTGTAGCTTTGCGCGGTGTGCTTGGCGAGGAGGTTTTCTGGGATGCGTATCACACCATCGTTCAGGAATGGGCGTGGAAGCATCCGTATCCGTACGATTTGTTCAACACGTTTGAGCGTGTCAGCGGCCGCGATTTATCGTGGTTCTGGAGATCGTGGTATTACGAAACCTGGATGCTCAATCACGAAGTGGCCGGTGTGGCTGTGGATGAGAGCGAAGGCGTTTCAGTAATTACCATCGTTGATCACGAGCACGCCATCATGCCGGTGCATCTGCTTATTACGCTGGAAGACGGCACCGAAATACGCGAAGTAATTTCAGAGGAAGTCTGGCTGACGGGCGTTCGTGAAACCGAACTGACCGTTCCGCATACAAATATCGAAAAAGTGGAAATCGATCCGGAGCAGCACTTTCCCGATATCGAGCGTAATCTGAACATATGGCCGAGGTAGTATGATTCAGCCGAATTTGCTTCGCGCGGCATCACTGTCGTTACTTATATGGATTTTCGCCGGATGCCAGACGGTTCAGCCGGTTGCCGAAGAAACGACAGAGCCGGAAGTTGCCGAATCAGAAACACCTGTAACTGATCAGAAATCTGCCGCGAGGTGGTATAATCTGAATCTGAGTATTGATCCTGAAAACCAGTCGATTTCAGGCTATACAGAGATATTGATTGAGGCGGGAGATCATCAGCTTAAAAAAACGGATCTTGATTTACATGATAATTTTGTAGTGTCTGAAGTAAGCGTGGATGGACAATCGCTTGAGTTCAGTCATGAGACTGGCAGGCTGACGGTAAAGTTTGACGACCCACTTCGTCGACACGAGCGCGTGAAAGTCAGGGTATATTATGAGGGAAAGCCGGTTGTGTCGCCAAATCCTCCGTGGAGTGGCGGGTTTGTCTGGGAGGAAGATGATTCGGGAAATCACCTGATCGGTGTAACGACACAAACCGCAGGCGGGCAAATCTGGTTTCCGGCGATGGATCATCCCGCACTTCGCCCAGACAGCGCGGCGATAAACATTACGGTGCCAAAACCTTATTTCGTGGCATCAAACGGTTTGCTGAGGGATATTACCGAATCCGGCGAATACCAAACATTTCACTGGTCAACGAAGTATCCGATTCATACCTACAACATCACCATGAATGTGGGGATGTATGAGGAGGTTGAAAAAACGTACATCACTGAGAATGGCACCGAAATGCCGGTCGTGTTTTACGTACTTCCCGAAAGCCGCGAATATGCGGATCAAATCCTGGATATGACGATTCTGAAACTGAAACAGCTTCGCAACTATTTTGGCGAATATGGCTTTACGGATGAGAAATTCGGCCTGGTGGAAACCAGCTATCTTGGTATGGAGCATCAGACCATCAACGCGTATGGGAATCAGTTTCGGTTCGATACGGTTGCCGGCAGGGAGTACGACTGGCTGCTTTTACACGAACTGATCCACGAATGGTGGGGCAATCTCATCACCGTAACCGACTGGGCCGATTTCTGGATTCACGAAGGCATCACAACGTACGGCGATGCCCTTTTCCTCGATGATTTTGCCGGAGCGGAATACTATCACGCAAAACTGGCCGAGTATTCCTGCCAGATCAGTAACCGCAGTCCCGTTGCACCAATGACCGCTTCAGGCGTCGATGATGTCTACAATCACGATATCTATTACAAAGGTGCCTGGTTTATGCATTCGCTGCGCCATTTTACCGGTCCGGATCTTTTCGCTGAAACGCTGCGCGAATTTGCGCTCGCCAACAGATATCAGGCTACGAGCAGTGAAAAATTCCGCATATTCTGGAAGCAGTATTCGGGGACAGATCCGCTTGAACTGATGAATATTTACCTGTACAGCACAACGATTCCTCAAACCGAAATCCGGAATTCAGGGAATAACAGCTGGGAAATCAGCATCCCGAATATTGAAACCGAGCTTCCTGTGGATGTGATGCTGTCCGGTGAAACGATCAGGCTGAATCTCGGCTCAAATCCGGTTCGGGTGAATTCTGAGTCAGAACCGGTTATTGATCCGGAGAACTGGTATTTAAAAAACGATATCTGCTTCGAAATTAACTGAAAGCACGAAAACTGAAGGGGATGAATGATGAAAGGATTTAGTTCGAAAACGCTGCCGGCTTTTATCGCCGGTGTTGGTTTTGGCGCGGCTATGCTGGCCTCGGCGTGGTTTTTTAGCGGGGATGATATCACAACGCAAACCATTCAGGAAGCGGAAAAGCTGATGGCGGTTGAGTTTTCGGAGGATCAGCGTGAGCAGATGATGAGCAGTCTGGTCAGCAGAGCAGCAGGCATACACCAGCTACGCGAAATTGATCTGGATAATTCTGTCCCGATGGCGCTCTATTTTAATCCTGTCCCTCCCGGCAAAACGATACCGAACCCTGATCAGATTGAAATCGACTGGAAAATCCCGTCAGGAGTTGAGTTACCTGAAAATGCGGACGACCTCGCGTTTTACACCGTTTCTGATCTGGCGTCGCTTCTTCAGTCCGGGAAAATATCTTCCGTCGAGCTGACCCGTTTTTATCTGGATCGACTTGAGAAGTTTGATCCCGAGCTGGAAGCCGTGATCTCTCTGACACCTGAAATCGCCCTTAAACAGGCAGAAAAAATGGATCGGGAACGGGCTGCCGGAACGGTTCGTGGTCCGCTGCATGGAATTCCCTACGGGTTGAAGGATTTGTTCGCCGTTGAGGGAACCAAAACCACGTGGGGCGCCACGCCGTTTAAGGATCAGGAAATTGATCAGACCGCAACCGTGGTGCAAAAACTTGAGGATGCCGGTGCAGTTCTTGTGGCCAAACTTACGCTTGGCGCGCTGGCGTATGGCGATATCTGGTACGGCGGGCGAACAAACTCGCCCTGGAATACAGAACTTGGCTCAAGCGGTTCATCAGCCGGATCTGCCGCTGCTACGGCTGCCGGACTCGTTCCTTTTGCCATCGGCACCGAAACGCTGGGCTCGATTGTCTCGCCCTCCACGCGAAACGGCACAACGGGACTGCGTCCGACGTTCGGCCGGGTTAGCAGAACCGGAGCCATGGCGCTAAGCTGGTCGATGGATAAAGTGGGCCCGATTACGCGCTCTGTGCATGATGCAGCCATGGTATTCGACGCGATTCGCGGAAGCGACGGTCTTGATCTTGCCGTAAAAGATTTTTCGTTTAACTACGAAAAGCCGGGCGGCGAGCATCCGCTCGAAAATGTGCGAATCGGATTTCTGGAATCTGCCTTTGAAGCGGAATACCCCAACGCTGAACAGGATCGTCAGGTGCTGGAGGATCTGCGTAAATCAGGCGCCGAACTGATTCCGGTTGAGCTTCCCGAATTCCCGACCGCCCAGCTTTTTGATATCCTGATAGGCGAAGCCGCCGCCGCTTTTGATGAACTCACCGTAAGCGGCAGCGACAGCCTGCTGGTGTGGCAGGAAGATGCCGCCTGGCCAAATACGTTTCGCGCCGGAAGATTCATTTCCGCCGTCGACTGGATCAACATGAACCGGCACCGCACGTCGCTTATGCTCGCTATGGACGAAATGATGGAAGAAATCGATGCGTTTGTAAGCCCGTCGTTTGCTCCCGGAAATCTGATCATCACTAACCTGACCGGTCATCCTGCCGTAGTGATGCCCAACGGTTTTGACGAAATGGGCATGCCGGTGAGCATCACATTTACAGGCCACCTTTTCGATGAAGCCAGACTGCTGTATATTGCGGAGTCGTGGCAGCACATGACTGATCATCATCGTACATTTCCCCCGGGGTTTTAATCATCAACAAAAGTGAATCCAAAACTGAAAACGACTAAATCGTACGCAGTACACATGCATGTATCCCTCGAATTTCGTCAAAATGAGACAAAAGAAAACGTGTTTAGCCAGGTTGAAAGCTTTTTGACGCTAAATAATCTGAAAATAGAATCCGTTGATAATGAACGCCCGTGGGGCGGTTTTTTTGTAATAGACGAGAGCATGGCCGGACGTTTCATTACCAATTTTTTTCCCACATTCGACATTTCGGATTTCCGGGGATATGACAAACTTAGTCCCAAAATTTTGATTGTTCAGCCGGAGAAACGCTTATCCTGGCAATACCACAATCGCCGCGCTGAACTCTGGAAAGTAATTGGCGGATCGGCCGGCGTAATTGTCAGCGATACGGACGAGCAGGGGGACGTTCAAGTACTTGGCAAAGGTGATCACATCAGTATGAGGCAGGGCCAGCGGCATCGTTTGGTGGGATTAAACGAATGGGCCGTTATCGCCGAAATCTGGAAGCATACCAATCTGGAGCATCCGTCTGATGAGGAGGATATTGTGAGAGTGGAGGATGATTTCGGGAGGTAGGAGTTTGTGTTTTTTAATTGATTATAGAGAATCTCCCTGTAGCCAGATTTGGCGATCATTTCACTAATGACCTTCGTTGCTTTTGTTCGGATGCGCCGGTAGTCGAATAATTCTAAACGGTTCATTCACAGTATTGTAGGGACAGGGCATGCCCTGTCCCTACAATACTGTTTTTATAGCGATACTCCCGGCACGCCCTGTGGCAGAGACGCAATGCATTACGTCTCTGCCACAGGGCGTACTCAGGTGATTAATTCCCCGCTTCATTCGTCGTAATCACAAAAATAATCAGCGGATCATCCCCTGTATTTATCACTGAATGGAACCCGTTGCCCTGCACGGCGGAGATGCTCCCTTTTCGGATTTCCTGCCGGCGTATTTCCCCAAATGCTCCGTCACGGTCGCGGTATTCGCCTTCCCCGTGAAAAACGACGTACAGTTCCTGTTCTTTTCGCGTGCCGTGTGTGTGAAATCCAGCTTCGTCGCCTTTGTTCAGCAAAACCATCCAGGCGCCAATACGGTTGTTGACCAGCTTTCCCGGCTCGAACATCTGGAACAGATAAACGACTCCATCGCCGCCGTACATTGGCTGGCGTTTATCGAGCCGCGCAAATGAGCGCACCTTTTCACCAAATGGCGTTACGCTCAGATCAACATATTTTGAAACGGTTTTGATTACGTGCTCCCGCTCTTCATCGGGGAATTCTTTACGTGCCATTTGGTTGAAACTAACTTGAGGTGAAAAAAACGAAACAGATCAATCCGCATTAATGAGTTTTTGCAAAAAAATCTCACAAGAAAATCATACATTAAATCGAGTGCTTTCAGACTTTAATATACCGATTTAGTTATGATGAAATTATTTATTTGCCTTCTGGCTATGTGCTTTATCCCCTTCATTTCCACCGCGCAACCGCTCGAGATTTCATCCCCGGATGAACGTAATCTGATTCGTTTTTCCCTGCAGGATGGTGTGCCGCATTACGCCGTTTTAAGGGACGGAATTCCGGTTGTGCTCGATTCAAAGCTTGGTTTTGAGCTGAGGGATCAGCAGGATCTGGTTGATGGGTTTGCCCTCGTGGAAAAGGAAACCTACAGCTCCGATGAAACGTGGACGCAGGTCTGGGGTGAGAAAAAACATATTCGCGATTATCATAACGGAATGCGTCTCACTTTGCAGGAGGAAGAGGGCCTGCAACGAATTATGATTCTGGACTTCCGGGCTTTTGATGATGGTATTGGGTTCCGCTACGAGCTGCCCGAACAGCCGAACCTGAGCGATATCAAAATCATGGATGAAAAAACGGAATTTGCCCTTACCGGTGATCATCTAAGCTGGTATATCAAAGCGTATCAGTGGAATCGATTTGAATATTACACCGAAGAAACTCCACTGGCCGCCGTTGATACGGTGCACACGCCGCTCACCATGCGCACATCCGATAATCTCTACTTGAGCATCCACGAAGCCGCGCTAACGAAGTATTCTACTATGACGCTCGAGCATGTAGAAGAGCACAAGCTGAAAGCCAATCTGATGCCGTGGGCCGACGGCGTGCTGGTGCGTGGTAAAACGCCGCTCAAAACGCCGTGGCGTACCATTCAGATTGCGGATAATCCCGGTGAGCTGGTTACATCCTACATGATTCTTAACCTGAATGAGCCCAATAAAATTGAGGATACATCCTGGATAAAACC
>PXAI01000381.1 GCA_003567135.1 Balneolia bacterium
AAAAGTTCAAATTCATCATCTATATTTTCATTTCCGATTACAATTGCGAATGGTATTTCCTCTTCTCTTAAATCTCGTTTAATCTGTCTAAATGTATCCGGTTGATACTTATTCTTTCCAATAGCTATTATAGCATCAATCTTAATATTTGAATCAAATATGTGTGACTTGAAAGTTTCATAGTCTGGAACAAGATAAATCATTGGGTCAACAGGAATGGGAGTGGTTTCGAATTTTCCGTTCTTATTCACCCATTGGTAGGGAATGGCCTTAGCTAAATTTATTTTTGATGAGAAGGACTGAGTTTTCAACTCATTCAAAAAATCTTTCTTCTCTATGATTACAACTGCTTTTCTTGTAAATACAGATGGGAAATTATCAGTATTAAAAATGGCCTTAAATAGATTTCTGTAATCGTTCAGTTTAGTTTTAACCTTTCTTTCTCTATAGGTCGAATTCGTAATAATATAATTTTTGTCAAGATTTGATTTGGTTACGTCAAGGACAGTTGTAACTGTTCCTTTATAGATATACTCTAATTCATATTTTTCCTTCTTTATAGCTGTTATTTTGTATCGAGTCCTTTTCTTCTGGAGTATATCTCCAACTTTATAGGAGTATGTGTTTTCACAAAAATTCTTGAAGAATAGTGAGATTGCTACAGAAACTAACGTTGGTAAATAAATATCACTTTTCTGCTCATTATCTAATGTCTTGATGAACACATTATGGTCTTTATTGATTGCCTGATCCAGTAGGAAGAAGTTGATGAGTTCAAAATCAGTAAGGGAAAAAATGTCAATATTATATTCAGAACGCAGATGCTCCACAGCTTTTTTCTTTATGTCTGATATGTACTTCTGGAGCCCGATCATTCTCTTATAACATTCATTTTAAAAATCTGTCGGAGCGTTGCCCTCGCAACCCCAACCATTACATAGCCAACCTCATTCTATTCGGACGAATTTATACTCCAAATTAGGAAAAGCTTTAAAAATTAGGTAATCATGGTCTTACTTTCGAATTATTGCTCTGGACTGTTTCTGCCCTGTAACATCAGTTTATTATACAACACCCTCTTTTATTAACCAAGCTCTTTCAGGCTCTTCGCGCTTATATAGCACATTTTTGCCCCTCGAACTCTGATTTATGACGAATAATACCGGTGAATAAACCGATTTTATAAAAATTTTATTTACAGTCCAGACGAATCGATATTGCTGGGAAAAAATCAGTCTATCCAAACCTCCCAAAAACAAAAAGGCCGACTTCCTTTCGTAAATCAGCCTTACTAGTGGCGGGGGCAGGATTCGCGCGTCCGTCCCCCGACGGAAACCTACGTCCGTCAGCCGACGGATATGAGCCCGACGAGCTACCTTTTAAAAACAAAAAAGGCTGACTTCCTTTCAGAAATCAGCCTTACTAGTGGCGGGGGTAGGATTCGAACCTACGACCTTCGGGTTATGAGCCCGACGAGCTACCAACTGCTCCACCCCGCGATGTGTGAAGACTTAAAATATACGGGTAATTCGGGCTCATGTCAAATAAATCTGAATTAGCGTTTTCTTTTTTTGCATGACACTACAGGGCTAAACTGTTATCTTATTCGCCTGATTCGAATCCGTTACCGAACGCAACCGTAATTAATCTGCCCGTTTCATTTATGAAAAAAGCCGCCCGTAAAGAAACGCCGCTTATGCGGCAGTATAACCAGATAAAAGCCAAATATCCGGGTACGGTGCTGCTTTTTCGGGTCGGTGATTTTTACGAAACGTTTGCCGACGACGCCGTGCTGATCAGCAAGGAGCTGGGCATTACGCTCACCAAACGGAACAACGGCGGGGATATGACGCCGCTGGCCGGGTTTCCACATCACTCGCTGGATACGTATCTGCCGAAGCTGGTAAAGCGCGGACATCGCGTGGCGGTGTGTGATCAGACCGAAGATCCGGCGGAGGCCAAGGCGCAGAAAAAGAAAATCGTGGATCGCGAGGTCACCGAAATTGTAACGCCCGGCGTTACGATGTCGGAAAAACTGCTGGATCACAAAAAAAACAACTACGTTTGTGCGATTCACATCACAGGGGGCACGGCCGGCGTTTCGTTTTCGGATGTTTCCACCGGCGAATTTGCCCTCAGCCAGATGGAGTTTTCTGAGCTGGAATCGTTCCTGCAGATCATCCAGCCGGCGGAGCTTCTGATCAACAAAAAGCTGAAAGGGGATCTGCCCGGAAATCTGGACCGCTGGAACGTGACGTTTCAGGAGGAGTGGATTTATGATCACGATTACGGCTATAATCTGCTGATCGAGCATTTTAAAACGCACTCGCTAAAGGGCTTCGGCGTGGAAGAGCTGGAGTCGGCGCAGATTGCGGCCGGCGCGCTGCTTCACTATGTTCGCGAAAATCAGAAGGCGTCGCTGGGGCATATCCGCAGATTGTACGCGTTTGAAAACAGCGGATTCATGTCGCTTGATCCGGCCACCAAACGCAATCTCGAGCTTACGGCCAGCCTTCAGGAGGGCGGAACCGAGGGCACGCTTTTTTCCATCCTGGATGAAACCTGCACCGCCATGGGCGCCCGCGCAATGCGCAAATGGGTGATGCGTCCGCTTACCGGACTGTCAGAAATCCGCGCGCGCCTGAACGCCGTCGAGACTTTTTTTATCGATCACGATCTGCGCTCCAATATTCGGTTCGATCTGGAGCAAATCGGCGACCTGGAGCGGCTGATCTCCCGGATTTGTGTCGGCCGCGGTAACGCGCGGGACGTGCTTCAGGTTCAGCGCTCGCTCGAACGGGTCACCCCGCTGAAGGCGCATTTGCAGCAGATTGAAGATCCGCTGATCCGGAAAATCAACGATAAGCTGCAGTCGCTTTTGCCGCTTCAGGAGCGCATCCGGGAGGCGATTGTGGATGAGCCGCCCGCCTCGCTGAAGGACGGCGGAATGATCCGCGA
>PXAI01000364.1 GCA_003567135.1 Balneolia bacterium
AACTCGTTTATATGCGCAATAAACATGCGCTTTACATGCCAATTTAGGGTGATATGCGAACATTTATTGCGCATTATTTAAAGTTTCAGTTGATCAAGAGGGTTAGGTATTCTTTGCTTTGTTTGTCGGCTTACGTGAGTATAAATTTCTGTGGTCTTGCTGCTCTTATGTCCAAGCAGTTCCTGAATAATACGCAGGTCAGTGCCATTTTCTAATAAATGCGTAGCATAGCTATGTCTTAACGTGTGCACCGTTGCTTTTTTCTTTATACCGCAAACTTTTAGTGCTTTTCGAAAGAGGACTTGTATGCTCCGGCTTGAGTAATGTCCCCCAAATTGACCTTCGAAAAGATAATCTGAAGGCTTATAGTCTTTATAGTACAATCTTAATTGTTCCAAAGCTTTTTGCGAAAGCGGTACTTCTCTGTCTTTTGCCCCTTTAGAGTCTCTTATTCGTATTACGCCCCGCTTTGAGTCAATATCAATGAGCTTAAGTGACGTAACTTCACTGATCCGCAGCCCACCAGAATAAATCAAATAGAAAATCGTCTTGTGTTTGGAGTTCGTAAAAGCACTTAATATTGCCTGAACTTCTTTTTGTGAAAGTACATTTGGTAATTTGTGCTCCCTTTTGGGCCTTAATGAAACAACCTGACCAATATCCCTATTGTACTCAGCTCTATAAAACAGTTTTAAGGCATTTACGACCTGATTTTGATAGGATCTTGAATGTCCGGCCTGCACATAAAACTTGGTTATATACCGCCCAATATCTTCATCGGTTAAATCATCTGGGTTTCTGCTTTTTAAAACGGATAAGTATGAACCAACAAGACTTGTATACACCTCGATAGTTCGAGGGCTGTATCTTCTTCTGGTCATAAAGTCTTTGAATTTGTTCATGATTTCTTTCCCGCTTTATAACAAGTTATTATCCAAAGCACAGCTTTCGCATAACTTCTTATCAATATCCACTTTTCAACCCGTTTTGGCAAACACATTGCTTCACATTCCCACGGAAAGCCGCTTTTCTCCTCGATAAATACCCAGTTGATAAGAATCTTATCACCAAAAACGCCTAATAAGAAGTTATCCACACAAAAAAAGGAGAGCCCCCCGATAAATCCGAGAAACCCTCCCTCAAAATTCTAACGTCAAGCTATAAACCCAACCACCCTATTTATTCAATATAAAACCCAGGCGCCAATCTCACATACATTCCGTTCGGATCATCCAGCTCGCTGAAGAATTTCATCAGCTGGGCGAGGGATGTCAGGTACTGATCGGCGAGGGACGGGTGCGCGGAGTCGGTGTAGATGTCGGCTTCGGCGCTGCGGGTGCCGAATTGCTGCAGTAAGCGGGCCTGGAATCCGGGCGCACGTTCGTAGGTTTTTACCTGCCATTCTTCCAGCTCGGCCAGCTCTGCGGCTTTGGCCAGGGCGTCGTTGAGTCCCCCGAGTTCATCAATGAGGCCGTTTTCCAGCGCGGCGGTTCCGGTCCAGACTCTCCCCTGACTCACCTCATGCGCCGCATCCATTTCGAGTTCTCTTCCCTCGGCTACGCGCTCCAGAAACTGATCGTACACTTTGTTGATACCGGCATTAATCAGCGCGGTTTCGCGGGCGGTCGGGCTGCGTGAATCGGTGCGCAGATTCGCGAACGTGTGCGATTTTACGCCGTCGTAGGCGAAGCCGTATTCCCCAACCAGCTCGTCCAGAACCGGGAACATGCCGAACACCCCAATGGATCCGGTAACGGTGGTCGGGTTGGCATAAATGTGATCGGCGAAGCTTGAAATCCAGTATCCGCCGGACGCTGCCACGTTGCCCATCGTTACCACCACGGGCTTTTCCTCAACCAAAAGACGCATCTCACGAAGGATGATCTCCGACGGCGTTACGCCACCGCCGGGACTGTTCACGCGGATCACCACGGCTTTAATATCATCATCGGTGCGGATCTGGCGAAGCGTGCGTCCGAAGCGGTCACCGGCAACGTCGGGTAATCCTGAACCACCGACAATCGCGCCCTCAGCATATAGAAGCGCGATCTGATCGCCTTTTTTGGGAAAGAGTTTATCCTTCACATTTTCGCGGTAGTTGCTGTAGGAAACCTGCCTGAACGGCTTGGTGCGATCATCCTCACCGGTAAATTCGCGCAGAAAATCGAACACTTCGTCGATGTAGGTCACCTTATCGATAAAGCCGGCCTCAACCAGCATCTGATTATCGGTAAAGCGGTCGATGTTCTCCACGAGATCGTGAACCGCATCCACCGTAACGCCTCTGGATGCCGCGACATCCGCCGAAAACTGTCCGAAATGGCCGTCCATAAGCGCCAGACGCTGCTCCTGATCCTCCGCACTCATATCCGTGCGGTACCACACCTCAGGCGCGGATTTGTAATCCCCGACGCTGACCAGGTTCATCTTGAAACCAAACTTTTCCATCGCGCCTTTGTAGAACATCCGCGTGGTGCTGTAGCCGCGCGTGCCCATCGTGCCAAACGGGTGCATAAACACGGAATCGGCCAGGCTGGCGAGGTAGTACGAGCGCATGTTGTATCCCTCTTCGTAGGCATAAATCTTTTTGCCCGTCTCCCGGAATCGCTCCAGCGATTCGCGCAGTTCACGAAGCGTAGCCGAACCGGAGAAGAACGTCCCTCCCGTTGGCACATTTCCGGTCAGATAAATCCCGCTGATCCGGTCATCTTCGGCCGCGTGATCGATTACGGCCATCAGCTCGCGAAGCGTAAAAGTAGCGGAAGGCGCGCCGGAAATGAGCAGATCGGGCACGTTTGAAAAATCGAATCCAGGCTGCGCTCTGTCTGATATCGGCTGATTCAGGTTGAGAACGAGCATCGCTCCGTCATCAACTTTGGGCGGGGTCTCCCTGACCGAAAAGAACACGATGATGGATGTAAACAGAATAAAAATAAGTACGGACACAAAAATGGCC
>PXAI01000315.1 GCA_003567135.1 Balneolia bacterium
CCGTTATCGTAAAGCATCTGTATCAGTTTTCGCTGATCGTTTTCAGAAATCACCGAAAGTTCAGATTCACCGGATGGCGGCATGGCGCATGAATATGAAAACCCCGCAGTGATAAAGATAAGAGACAGTAGCAAAGAAGAACATCTGAGCAGCAGTGAATGCATTCTCATAGTGAAATTAGGCAAGGTGAGTAATTATCCAGCAAAAATTCAATTATGGTGTTAGTTTAAGATTAACTTAGTGTTATGCCAGTGTTACGTAGTTGCGAGGCAGTGTTATTCCCGGCAGAAATTACCCGTATATTCTGTGCGCCGTCTTTGCAGTGACACAACGCTTTCTGTGCCAAGCTTAAACGGAGCAAATTTGATGAATCATCCGGCTAAACTTTTTCAATCGCCCTGGAACGTAATTATCTAATAGAAACGCTGCTTTTTCTTACCGCGATGGTGTGGGCGCTGAATTTCTCCATCGTAAAAACCACGCTGGATCAGATCGATCCGATGAGTTTTAATGCGTTTCGGTTCATCCTTGCGATTGCGGTTCTGCTCGCCGTTTTACGCAGATCCGGACAAAAACTGACGGTGCACAAAGGCGACTGGCCGATGATCCTTTTTCTGGGCATGCTCGGAAACCTGACCTACCAGGTTCTGTTTATTTTTGGGATCAACTTTACATTTTCTGCAAACGCGGCGGTGATGCTCGGCACGATTCCGCTCTGGATAGGCGTAGTCGGGCACTTTTTCTTTGATCAGCCGCTAAATCGCTACAAAACAGCGGGAGTAGTAGCCGCATTTACAGGCGTAATTTTGATCATGGCCGGAAGCGAAACGGGCATTTCACTGGATTCAGAAAGCATTTTAGGGGATGTCATCATTCTTGCTGCCGCGTTCGTTTTTGGGGTATACACGCTATTCTCAAAACGGATGCTCTCCCGCTACACCCCGGTGCAGCTCACCACCCTGATGATGCTGACCGGAGGCACCGCGCTGGTCATTGCCGCAATCCCGTGGCTGCTGGTACTCGATTATCAGTCCGTTACTCCGGCAGGATGGGGCGGCGTTATTTACAGCGGCGTGCTTTCAATCGGAGCGGCGTACGTGGTTTGGAATTACGGACTGAGGCAGGTTGGGCCGGTCAGAACGGCTACATACCAAAATCTTGTGCCGGTTTTCGGCCTTATCTTTGGCTTTCTGATTTTGAGTGAAAAACTGGCAATAATCCAGTATCTTGGAAGCTTGTTTGTAATAGCCGGAATCGTGCTTGCCCGCCGCAACCCGACAGCTAAGCCGATATCCCCGGCCGTATCCTCCGGAAATGCGTAATGAATCCAGGTTCAGAAATTGAATATAGTACGATTTTTACCTCCGTTACGTTTCTGACCGGAGTTACCGGATTCTCGTAATCCCGAAACATGAAATCATCCAGTGAATTTTTGTAAATACCGTTTATACACATGGTAAATCGTTTTATTTGGCTCTCAGGCATCTTCCTTCTCACCTTTCTGATGCCGCTGGAGCTGCTGGCTCAGTCCGGCGGAAATGACACAGACCGGCGCCCGTTTCAATCCCGCGGCGGATCTTCAGCGCTCGAGCTTGATCTCACCAGCGATCCCGGCGTATTCTTCTTTTTAGATGAACTCGGGGTCAGCCTCAGTTTCCGCGAAATGGCGATGGAAGGCATCATCGATCTTGATACGTACAAACTTGGCCCCGGCGATCTGCTTACTGTCAAATACGAAGGCGGAATTAATGGCGCGATGCGCGGTATTCTGGTAAACCCGCAGGGCGATCTGGTGCTGCCAAATATCGGAACCGTTACCGTTGAGGATCTTACCATCCGGCAGGCTTCCGAAGCCGTAGCCGAAGAGGTGCGAAGAAATTACAAACGAACGGTTGTATCCATTTCCCTTGATAAGCCGAGGCTCATTAAAGTTCACGTTGCGGGGGATGTCCCTTTTCCGGGTGTGCATCTAGTAACACCACAAACCAGACTCGATCAGGCGCTTTATCTGGCCATGTTCAGACAAGAGCCCCGCCCTGAGCAGCCGGGCCAGAGCGCGCTGCCTGTATTACCATTTCGCTATCCGGGCGATTTTGTGATTACAGGCGGGTTTAACATGCGAAATATTGAAATCGAAAGAGATGATCACAATGAATCCGTTTCTGCCGATTTGGTTGCTTACTTCAAGGCGGGGGATCTGGAAAGCAATCCTATGGTTCAGAACGGTGATGTTATCACTGTTAAAACTCAGCAGGAATTTTATCCTAAAGTAACTTCTGGTGGTGCAGTTCAGAATATCCGTGTTCTGGATTACAGGGAAGATGATACTGTTGGCCGCTTACTGGCACTTTCCGGTGGCCTTACCCCGGATGCCGATCGTTCAAATATCCGTATCGTGCGCCGCAGCGGAAGCGAAGTCTCCACAATACCTGTTGCGGAAGACGCAATGGATACGCCGCTTCTGCCGAACGACCGGGTTATAGTGCCTTTCGATAAAAATGCACGGCAGAATCAGGCTGCATGGGTTCACGGTGAAGCAAATTTTCCGGGTCATTATCCTATTGAAGATGGCGTAACCACAGCCCTCGAACTTTATGAAATGGCTGGTGGTGCAAACAACCGTGCGCTTCGCGAGGGCGCATTTTTAATCAGGCCGCGTCCGGCCAGAACGCAGTACGGGCACAGCCCAGCGATTCAGCCGGAGCAGCTGCAGCGGGCTTCCGATCAGTATCTCCAGGGGTTTGAGTATATCCAGATGGAGGCCGAACTAAGCCGCAATGAAGTGTATATCGATCTTACCGACCGTGAGCAGATGGCGCAGGTTCGGATTTACGACAGTGATCAGCTTCACATTCCGCGCGATGATCAAACCGTTTTTCTGATGGGACAGGTAAACAACCCCGGATATTATCCACTGATTCAGGGCCGCTCAGTATCGGAGTATATCCAGCGGGCAGGCGGGAAAACGATTGCCGCTGAGGAAGACCGCGTATTTGTAATCAAAGCCGGAAATAAAACCTGGCTCAGGCCGGATCAGACCACCGTTCAGTCGGGCGATATCATTTTTGTGGATCGTGTTCCTTACGATGATCTCCAAAGCTCGCGCGCTTACGATATTCAGCGCCGTCAGCAGCGCAACAGCAACATCCAGCTTATTATGACCGGTTTGACAACCATTACCGGAATTATAACAACCTACGTTGCAATCACACGATAAATTTAAACAGAAGCTAATTGTATCAACCGGCTGTGAATGCGGCCAAAATCCAAACTGATGGCTGATAAGAATAACGAAATTAATATTCTGGATGTCCTCTACACGCTGGTTCGTGAAAAGTGGACGATCATAAAAATTGTGGGAAGTATTACGCTGATCGCGCTGGTAGTCAGCCTTGTATGGCCGGTTACCTACAAATCTTCCGCAATGATTCTGCCTCCTAAATCCGGCTCAATCCTGCCGGGCGGCCTTGGTGGACTGCTCTCGGGAAATCTCGGGCAAATGGGGATGGGAACTGCGACAGTCAACTCCGAAGCGGCGCTTTCTATTCTCAAAAGCCGAAGCCTTCAGGAAGAAATTATCGAACGCTTCAATTATCGCGAAGTGTATGGTACCGACATCAAAGAAGTACTTGTGCGACAGATTGATCAGAATACTTCTGTTGATGAGCAGCGCGAAGGTGGTTTCGGGTTTAGTCCGCTGATTACGGTTTCCATCTCATTTAAAGACCGCGATGCCGAGCGTGCCCAGCAGGTTGTGGACTTCTACATCACGCGCCTAAAAGAAATTATCCGGGATATCAATAAAACGTACGCGGAATCATCCTACAGGATGGTAGAGCGCCGGTACCAGCAGAATCTTGTTGATATTGAGGCCGCCGAACTTGCTCTCAAAGAATTCCAGGAGAAATACGGGATTTTTGAAGTTGAGGAACAGGGGCGAATTCTGGTGGATAACATCGCACAGCTGAAAGCAAAAAGTACCGAACTGGATATTCAGATTGCGGTTCTGAGAGAATCCTATTCCGAAAATCAGGCACAGTTACAAAACCTGATCAGGACCCGACAGGAAGTAGAGCGCACCATCAACGAATTATTGCGGCAGTCGGATACCAGCGATGCGGCGGAGGAGTTCGTCTTTTTCCCACTCGACCGGATGCCGGAGCTGGCGCTTGAATACTTCAGGCTCTACCGTGAAGTAATGATCCAGAATAAAGTTCTGGAAGCGATCTACCCGCAGGTACAGTATCAGGAAATGATGATCACGGGTGAGGGTGCCACCATTCAGATCATTGATCCTCCGAATTTCCCGACCTACAAAGACAGCCCGAAACGCGCGCTGATCGTGCTTGCCGGAATGTTATTCAGTATTTTCCTGGCGTTGATCGTGGTGTTTTATCGCGAAATTATGCGTCGAGGCGAGGAAGACGATTCCGGGAATTACCATAAGCTCCGCCAGATTCTGGAAGAGCTGAAGTTCAGAAAAAAGCCTGCTGAAACACAATCCTGATGTCCGTTGCCGATTCCAGGCTGACTCCCGGTACCCTGCGTGACCGCACCATGGTACTTTTCGGGCTGCTGATTTACACAGCCTGCGCGGGTTTGTCATATCTGACCGGCATAACGATTCTTCCGCTTGTTTTAATCGCGCTGCCGGCTCTGCTCTACTTCGGCTTCAAAGCCGTTCAGGTTCCTTTCCTCATGCTGATTCTGATCAGCGTGGCATCCTATCTCGGGAACATGGCCAACGTAATTGAGGACGGGCTGATCCCCATTTCGCTCTTTCAGATCGCGTACGTTGCCGGTTTAGGGGTATTTATGATGAACCGCCTGATAACCGGAAATCCCCGGATAAAAATTTCAGGGATTGAGCTGGAGCTTCTGCTTTTGATGGCATTTGTCTTTTTCACGACGATCTATACTGGAAATCAGGCTGACGGGCTGTTTTATGCGACCCGCTTTTTGGTGCTGAGTTTATTTCTGTATCTCATCCTGAATACGATTGAATCGTCAAAGCAAATGCTTATGCTGTTTGGTATCCTTGTTGGGGTAAGTCTTGTGCTTGCGGTGTTATCAATCAGGCAGGGACTAATGAACCCGGAAGCAGCGGCGCTTAGCATTCTGATGGACGGCCTTGGCCCGATTGGAGCGCGCGGACGGGTATCGCACAGCGACCCAAATATTTTTGCGACTCATTTTTTTATTCCGATTGCGTTCATTGTATGTCTGGTCATTTCGCAGATTAAATTTGTGTACAAAGCGGGGATCGCCGTTTTGCTGCCGATTCTTCTTTTAGGATTGATGGCCACCTATTCCCGTAGTGCGTGGGTTTCAGCAATAGTTATTGTGGTAATTATAGCTGTTGTGTATCGCCAATATAAATTCTTTGTGATTGGCGCTCTCGGTATTTTCGTTGCCTTGCTGGTTTTGCCCGGCATTCGGGAGAGCCTGGTAAATGTGGTGATGCGCTTCTTCGAAATTTTCGCCGGTGCCGCGGACGATTCATCCCGAATGAGAATTGTACTGATGTATTTCGCAATCCGGAGGTTTCTGGAATCCTATTTGCTTGGGGTTGGCTTCCGGGGGTTCTCTCATGAGTTTCTGAAAGAACACTCAACCTTTGAAACATTCGGCGTTTACGAACCACACAATGTTACCTACACCGTTCTGGTGGAAATGGGAATTATCGGATTTCTGATTTTTTCCTTTTTCCTGTTCAGAATTTATAAGGCGGCCTGGGAAAATATTAAGAACAGTAAGAATGAGATCCACAAAGCATTTTCAGTAAGCGTTTTTGCCTGCCTGGTGGGCTTTGCGGTTTTCTATCAGTTTCTGGGGGGCGGATTTACCGATAACAACATCTGGCTTCTTGTGGGGCTTACGTTTGTCCTTAAACATACGATCATCCCCGAAAGCGGGAAGAAGGATTATGATGAATTTGTCAAAGATTAAAGCGGTTCATGTTTCGACCGTGCACAAGTACGATGACACTCGAATTTTGCATCGTGAATGCAAAGCACTGGCAGAAGCAGGCTGTGATGTCAAGTTGATTATTCCTCACTGTAAGGCTGAATTTATTCACGATGTCGAAATCATCCCCATAAAAAAACCTTCATGGCTGTTAGCAAGGCTGTTTACTTCGGTTCCGAAGGTTTTTTTCAAGCTATTGAAATTCGAAAAAACTGCTGTTATTCATCTTCATGACCCTGAGTTAATTCCTGCCGGTTTACTTCTTCGGCTATTTGCCCGAACCGTCATTTATGATATGCACGAAGATTTTCCGGCTCAGATTCATAGCAAAGAGTATCTGCCTGAATTCATAAAAAAGCCGTTATCATTTATAGTAAAAGTGTTCGAGCGGATTTTTCTAACCGGATTCTCTGGCATCATAACCGTAACAGAACCCATTCTGCAACGTTTACCTGAGCGGAAATCAACACTGGTTCAGAACTTTCCGGTGAACTCGGAAATTGAACCGGGCAAAGAAGCACATCGCGATAGAGAGCGGATTATTTTTTATGTCGGGGATATCACAAAACCCCGCGGATTAACTGAAATGCTGGATGCTGTTTCGATTTCAGGTCCGGAAAAAAAAGCGCGTCTGGTGCTTGCCGGTCGTTTCTCGCCACCACGCACCCGGGATGAAGCCGAACTGCACCCCGGCTGGGAATTTACGGATTTCATTGGCTGGGCAGACCGGAAGCAGCTAAACGAAATGCTGAAAAAATCCAGAATCGGGATGCTTACGCTTCATCCGTATACGTGTCATTTGGTGGCGCAGCCGGTAAAGCTTTTCGAGTACATGCTCGCCGGAATTCCGGTAATATCATCAGATTTTCCGATGTACCGAAAAACCATTGAAGACGCTCAGTGTGGATTGCTCGTGGATCCGTTGAACCCTAAAGAAATTGCTGAAGCCGTAAATTATTTGCTCGATCACCCTGATGAAGCAGAGGAAATGGGGAGAAAAGGCCGCGCCGCCGTTCTTGAGAAATACATCTGGGAAAATGAAGCGAGGGAACTGGTCAGTTTTTATCAAAAAATGAGCCGGCGCTGAGATAAAGAATCTGGCTCACCGCTGTATAGCGTTTTATGAGATTAATCAGTTTCTTTCTATAAATCCGGCTTAAAAAACCGGATTTTTCTTTTATGGGATAAAAATTATCAATAAAATGGATTCCACTCAGCGTATTGAGAATGGTATCCCTCCTGAATGAAACACACATTTGAGCGCCTGAAAAACTCAATATTTTTCAGGCAGATTCTTACCGTAATGACGGGAACGAGCATCGCCCAGCTCATCCCGATTTTGTTGATTCCTGTACTCAGCCGGATCTATACTCCTGAAGAGTTTGGAGTCTACGCTGTGTTTCTATCTCTTTACGTGGTGTTAACTTCGTTCGCAACCGGGCGCTACGAATACGCCATTCTGCTACCAAAACGTGAAGATCACGCAAAAGACGTCTTCCGTTTATCAGTATCAGTAGCCTGCATGGTCAGTCTCATAGTTTTGGTGCTGATGGTATTTCTGAACGAGTGGATAGCCGGTATTTTCAACGTTCCTGAAATATCAGTCTGGTTGTATCTGCTGCCTGCATGCGTGCTGCTTTTCGGCCTGTTCATGTCGCTTTCCTATTATCTTAACAGACTCCAGAAATACGGAGCGATTGCTGCTGGAAAAGCAACTCAGGCATCCGGGATGGGGTTCTCTCAGGTTGGATTCGGGCTGATCCCAATGGGTTTCAGCGGATTGATTCTTGGTAAGGTGGCCGGGGAGTTTTTTGGCGCATTCGTTTTATGGTTTCAAAAAAAGAAAATCAGCGAAGCGGAAAAATATGGAATCAGCCCCGGACGACTTCTGTTCTTTGCCAAAAAGTACCGTGATTTTCCTGTTTACAATGCGCCGCATAGTCTCTTTAATAATATTTCAAGTAACATCCCCATTTTCCTCTTTGTGCGCTATTTCGGGGAGTCGCTGACCGGGCTATACTCTATGGCAGTCAAAGCCACTCATATGCCAGTGCAGATTATCGCAAATTCATTCGGGCAGGTTTTCAGCCGGAAGATTTCTGAGTATTACCGTGAGGGGCAGGATATACACGACTTCTTCAAAAAAACGGTACTGTCTCTGGCGCTGTTTGCCGTAATTCCGTTTGGACTGATAGCGGTGTTCGGTCCAGAAATATTCACGTTCATTCTCGGCCCAGAGTGGGAAATGACCGGCGTGATCGTGCGCTACATCACTCCCTGGATCTATCTGGCATTCATTGTCGGGCCACTGGCTTTTATCCCGATGATGCTTAACCGGCAGCGAAAGGCGATGATCATCGAAATCATTTACATGCTGCTACGCTTAGCCGGAATTCTGTTCGGAATTTACTCCAGCGATTTTATCCTCGCCGTACAACTCTTCACCGCTACCGGCGTAATCGTAATGCTCTACCAGATCTGGTGGATAAACGGCCTCTGCAAAAATCACCAAACCCAACTCGGCCGCACGGCAAAGGTGGAAGGGTGAGCGGTGGGGAGAAATTCAGAATTCAGAATGCGAGAATTCAGAATTGTACTTGACCCGCCGCAACGATGGTTAAACAGCCGAACGTCCGTAAAAGAATTTTCCCGATACCGCGCGTACCGGGTAAACTCAACACTCATCACTCAAAACTGGAGCGTAGCGACCTAATCCCCCATTTTCTCGAAAATTATCTCCAGTGCCCGGCGGAGCTGCGGGTCTTCGCCGTGCAGACGGTCGTAGAACGTTTTCTCCACCTTGATATCGGGTGATACGCCGGTCAGTTCCAGATTATTTCCCTGGAAATCATAGACGCCCCAGGCCGGTAAGCGGTGAAATGAGCCGTCCACAAGTGAAATTCCTGTCGTGAAAATAATCCAGCGATATGTTGGCATTCCGAGGATGGTTCCAAGTCCGAGTTCTTTCAGGCCACCGGCGGTCATTTCGGCATCGCTGAGGCTTTGCTCGTTTATCAGAACGACAAGTGGTTTGCTTCCGGGTGCGAAATTTGGCTGATCGGCTTTGGCACCACTGCGGTACTGCCAGTTCAGGTAAGACTGACGGCTTAGGGTCTGGATCACTTCGTCGTGCACATTTCCGCCGCGGTTATACCGGAGATCCAGAATCAGGGCATCGCGGTGAACGAACTGGCGCGCAATTTCCCGCTGGAAATGCTGTAACTCACCGGCTCCCATATTTCTCATGTGGATGTACGCCACGCGCTCTCGGCCGATTTCATCCACTATATTCTGGCGCTGATCAATCCACTCATCATATAGTAAGTTTCGCAGCGATGCCGAGCTTTGAGATTGCATCCTTACCGTATATTCCGCGCGACCACGCATAAATGTGAGCTCAATTTCCTCGCCCACATCTGGATCGCTGAAGTAAAACTCGCGGTTACCTTCAAAATCCACGCGGATTCCGTTTACTGCACGAAGCATATCGCCGGGCTCAACTTTTTCCTGTAGCTGAAATCTGTCAGCATTGGAGCCGGGGAGAATGCGCTTTACAACAAAGGGATCGTTGTTGTGAAAAATAAATCCGGTCGCTTTGGTGCGCGACTCAAAGTACGTGTCTTCTTCCTCACCGGATGAGGAAAAGCCCATGTGAGATGAGTTCAGCTCACCAAGCAGATCGTTTGTGAGCCGCCTGAGGTTTGCACGGCTGTTCAGGTGCGGCAGAAACTGTGCATAGTGATCCCGAAGCGCGTGCCAGTCCTGGCCGTGAAAGTTTTCTTCGTAGAAATTTTCCTCCAGATTCGCCCATGTTTCATGGAAAATCTGCGTGAACTCCTGCCTCAGATTTCGGATAAAACTATGGCTGATATCAATCCGCTCGGCGCTGTTACCGCTGATGTTCAGTTTGTAGATATACCCGTTCGCCAGGGTATAATAATTATCATCCGTATAGCGAATATCTGCGTTCATGGTGCGTATGCCGTCAATTTTTGTCGTTTCGGGCGCTTTGAACGGTTCAATCACCGTTTTCCATAAACCGGGACCTGAACCATCGTGCATCGATCCGTAAATGAGGATATGCTTGTCATCTTCCTGAATAACATAGGGCGGCGATTGCGAACCTGCAAAACTGACGACCTGCTCCCAGCGTTTATGCAGATCATCGAAGAGAATAGAAACAGAAACCTCCTCATCGTTTTCTTCATCTTCGGAAAAGAGCCCGTCAAAGCGATCCAGCCTGAGCGGCGGAACCTGAGGCTCAAGCTCCATTCTGAAAATATCCGGCCGCGCATTTCCCCGGGGATAAAAAGGCTGAATCCGGTCGGTGGCAAAATAGAGATAGTTACCATCGGGCGACCAGAAGGGGCCGCTCTCACTTACTCCGGTTTTGGTGAGGTTATGCACGGATTCGTTTTCCGTATCGTAAACCAGAATGTCGGTTTCGAAAAACCGAAACGCGTTAAACGCTATCCATCTGCCGTCAGGCGACCATTGCAGCGAGCTGTTGCGAAACGACCAAAGCTCATCTTCATGAACCACAGTGTGGCTGTTTCGGCTTCGGTTGAAAATCATCACTTCATTTCTTCCCCGAAGGTAGGCAACCTGCCCGCGATCCGGATCGGCAGTAATGTTTCGGTGGTGCATATCTTCCTGAGTAAGCCGGATCGGCGGACTCTCGCCGGTAGCCGCAATCCGGAATAGATTGTAGTAACCGGAAACGGTTTGAGAGAACATAAGTTCGTTTTCGTCCAGCCAGATGACCTCGCCAACCCGCTCGCCGTGCTCAACCGGCATCCTGCGAACAAATTCGCCCTTAAGATCAGATACAAACAGTTCGCCTCTTGAAACAAAAGCCAGTTTTTTGTGATCGGGAGAGACATCAAAAAATGTGACTTCTCCGGATGTGGAGTGCGAGACAGGCTTATCCAGGATCGGGTTTCTGTTTAGCTTTACGGAAACTTTTTCGGAATCTCCGGTTGATGTATCGTAAAGCCAGAGCTGGTAATCCATTTCAAAAACAACCACGCTGCCATCCGCGCTAACCTGCGGATATTTCACTGAGCGGTCAAATTCGGTGAGCTGTTCACGTTCGCCATCTACAATTCTGAACAGGTTGTATTCGCCGTTAACTTCATCCGATATGTAGTAGAGAATCCCGTTCTGATCGAAAGATGGCCACATGTTTTTCCCGTCGTGAACGGTGTGTTTAGCGTAGGAGTCTGTTTCGGGATTATAGGATCGGATCATAGGATTGAAGGGGCCGCGATATCGTTTGCGGTCGTAGAACCGGAAGCTTTCCCAGGTATCCGTAAAGAAGAAATCGCCGGTTTGCGGATGCTGCGCAACATCATGCGGGATATTGAAGAAGTGCTCGTTCATAATTCGGCGCGGCGTATTTCCGGTGATGGTCACTTCGTAGGCATCGATGTAATTATACCGGTCGGATGAAAACCGGACGTGCTGCGAATCCCACGACCAGGAGTTAACCAGATTGCTGCGATCGTGCCAGGTAAGCCGCCGGATATCGCCGCCGGTTGATTCCATCACGTACACGCTGGCGTTGCCATCCTGCCGTGCAGAAAATGCGATATGCCGGCCATCAGGCGAAAACCTTGGATGGGTCTCATCGCCGCTCATTGCCGTAAGCCGGGAAGCCCGACCGCCGGAGGCAGCAACACTCCATAAATCCCCCTCAAAACTGAAAACGATGGTTGTGCCATCAGGTGAGGGAGCAGGGTGAGTCAGAAAATAGATTTCATTATCTGAGGTTTGGGCAAAAAGTGAAACAGATAGAAAAAGAAGGGCAAAAACAGAAATAATAGTAGTAAAAAATCTGGCCATATCGCGGTTTATTTTGTGAAGGTGGAGTGGTGATCAGACGTAATAACTTAATTATTTATGTGTGAAATTCAGGGTGTTATTTTCTTATTCTTAATCTAAGTTCACCACAGTATAGAGTTATTCGAATTTGAAAATAAATTTGGTATGGGTTTTAGAAGAAAAAATAAATGCCATAAGCTAAGAATATATGTAACTTACCAATAAAAAAATTTTGGATTAAAAGATGTATTAAGATAAATTTTTTGTATTTCAAGTTATAGATAAAATACCAGATGCATAATTATACCAGAAAAGTGCTGATAGTAGTTTTGTATACAGTTCTGTTCGCAACAACTGCTAAAGGACAGTTACCTTCCGAAACCAAAATACAGGCACCGCTTGATATCGACCTCATTTCCCGCGCAACTGTTCAGATTGATACTCAGGTTTCAACCGGTTCTGGTACTATAATATTTCTGGATAATCAGTTTTTTGTGGTAACCAACCGGCATGTAGTAGAGGGCTTTGAAAGAGTTACGGTAAAAGTGCTGGATGATATCAATGAACCGGCGGTACCGGCCTTTATAGCTGAGCTTGTAAAATATTCCCCTGATTTTGATGTGGCTCTTCTGAAAATTATTTCTGATAATGAAAACCAGCTTTTCAGTACCGATGAACTCAGAGATAGCATACCGGATTTAAACTTTTTTGATCAGAATAATGAACTCAGACGTGGTGAAGTTGTTTCAATTTTAGGTTTTCCGGGTATTGGTCAAAATGAACTCGTGTATTCGCAAGGCATTATATCATCCATCAAAATGGAAGAAGTTTATGGTGAGCGAATTCCGGTTTGGATTCGAACAAACGCGGATATGTCGCCGGGTAGCAGCGGCGGCCTTGCATTAGATGGCTCAGGCAATGTAATTGGTATGCCCACGTATGTACGAACGGAATCGACCACAGGAGGCCGGTTGGGCAGCATTCTAACAACTGAGGCTATTACACTTGCTCTGAATGCTGAAAACACGCTTTCTTCATGGGATGATTACAACGAAACCATTGCAGGTGCCGGAGAAACATTAGACTTTACCGCAGAAGCGGCCTTCGGGTCAACTTCACTTCGGGCAGGTTCATTTTCATCACCGCATGTAGCCGAAATTATTTCAGGAGGAGGTGTGGATGTTAGCTATCTGGGAGGCGAGTGTATTGGATTTGCGGACTCCCCACC
>PXAI01000306.1 GCA_003567135.1 Balneolia bacterium
AACTGATCACCGCTTCCGGCTTCCATACTGCGGTATACGTCGGGTCTGGTTTGCGCAGTATTTTCGAAACCAAAACGGATGACTTCAGCTGAAAGCAGTACAGGCATGTCGGTGGCGGTTTCCCTGCCGGTGTTAAGCATCAGCATAGCCATCGCCTCAGATTCAGGGCCATTTACTGAAAAGGCAAGAAATTCGGGTGCCTGGGGCTCATCATACAAAGATCCTCCCGTAGTTTCATACGATTCACGGAATGTGATGGTGCCCGATGCTTCCTCGCCGCTCGTACGCACCCAGAATCCCTGAAATGGAGCTAAAATCCCATCATGATTAAATGTACCGGGCAGATTTGGTGGATTACTCACTCCATAATTAATCCGGTAACCACCTGCGCCGTCATTTAAGTTGGCATCGTACACAAATATAATATCAAGCATATCTTCATTGGCATTATCTGCAACCAAATCTATCCAACTTATGGGGAAAGGATAGGGATTCGAAGCGATATGCCAGCCCTGCGCGTCGTTTCCGGGAATGTCAGTTTCACTAAAAACTACAGCTAAATCATCTTCATGAGGGAAACCGGTAACGGATATGTTTTTGGGCCAGTCAACAGAAGTGCCATCGTTAAAATCATCTTCGTAGATGAATGCAATGAATCCGCGTCCGGCGTTGTTAAAACCGATATCTGTACCGCTGCCAATAGTATTGGAGATATTGGCCGGCGCATTAAATTCACGGGTGGTTTCGTCATACCAAAAGACGTTTGAATTTCCACCCCCGAAAGCTGCACCAGGGAAGCCCTGTGTCCACAACCCATCAAAGAAGTCAGCGTAAGTGGCATCAGCTATAGGAGCACCCAGCATGCGCCAGCCTTCATATGGGCCGTCTAATTCAGCAGTAAAGGTTGACGGAACAAGCAGTTCCGGTCCAGACCACCGGGCAAACAGGCTGGCAGGTTTGTTACCGGCAGATGTAAATCTCCCTCCTGCATACAGATCTGTACCAAAAACTGTAAGAGTATTTACATACGGTATATTCCCACCGCTGGTCCCATCGCCAAGAGCCTGCCAGTCGGCGGTCTCTGTATTATAGCGTACAATGTAATTGGCTGCTGCGCCACCGGCGCTTGTAAACCGTCCACCCATATACAGATCCGTTTCAACCACCGCAAAGGATAAAATCTTGTCGTTGAGCCCTTCACCGAGGGGATGCCAGCTGCCGGTTTCCGTATCATAGCGGGCAATGCGACTTGCCGCCTCGCCCCCCGCGCTGGTGAACTGTCCACCCACGTACACATCCGTGCCAACCATTTCAAGAGCAGATACTTCTGTAAAACTGGTACCACTAACTCCGTCACCAAGGGGATGCCAGCTGCCGGTTTCTGTATCATAACGGGCAATGTTACTGACCGGATCGCCACCCGCGCTGTTGAAATTGCCCCCCACATAAACATCTGTACCAGATACCATAATGGTATTGACCACGTTATGGTTATCTACGCCGTCACCGAGAGGATGCCAGCTGCCGGTTTCCGTATCATAGCGTACAATGTTATTGGCAAGTAAACCGCCTGCATTTTCAAAGAATCCGCCCACATACAAATCTGTACCAGTCACTGTAAAGGTGTTGACCCTGAAGCCATCAATCCCAACTCCCAAAGCGTGCCAGCTTCCGGTTTCTGTATCATAGCGGGCTATACGATTAGCCGGGGCACCTCCGGCGGCGATGAACGATCCACCCGCATACAGATCCGTACCGACCATTGCAAGTGCGTTGACTGTGTTGTTAAGTCCGTCACCCAAAGCATGCCAGCTGCCGGTTTCCGTATCGAAGCGGACTATGTTATTAACTTGTAAGCCACTTACACTCGTAAAATTACCTGCTATATACACATCCGAATCAATTACCGCTATATCATTGACAAAATTACCATTTATACCGTCTCCGAGAATATCCCAGCTGCCGGTTACTAAGTCATATCCAACGATATTATTTGCATCTGTTCCGCCTGCGATGGAGAATTCCCCACCCAGGTATAAATTTGTGCCGATCACTGCAAGAGCTGAAACCTCATCGTTAACCCCTTCGCCTACGGCATCCCAGCTGTTTGTTCCCGTATCATAACGGGCAATGTTTTCTACAGCTGTACCTCCGGCAGATGTAAAATCACCGCCTACGTAAAGATCCGTACCAGACACCGCAAGGGCAAAAACCGTGCTGCTAACCCCGTCACCAAGGGCATCCCAGCTGTCTGTTTCCGTGTCATAACGGGCGATACGATTTGCAGCTGCGCCACCTGCGCTGCTGAAACCTCCACCTACGTACAGATCCGTATCAACTACTGCAAGGGCAAGGACTGAGCTAGCTACCCCATCACCGAGGGCATCCCAGCTACCGGTTTCCGTGTCATAGCGGGCAATATTTCCTGCAGCCGTGCCGCCTGCAGTGGTGAAAAATCCCCCCACATACACATCTGTGCCAACCACTTCAAGGGCAAAAACCCGCTGAACAAATCCACCAGTAACCCCGCCACCGAGGCTATCCCAGCTACCGGTTTCCGTGTCATAACGGGCAATATTTCCTGCAGTCGTGCCACCTGCAGCGGAAAAGAATCCCCCCACATAAACATCCGTATCAACTACTGCAAGGGCAAGGACTGAGCCAGCTACCCCATCACCGAGGGCATCCCAGCTACCGGTTTCCGTGTCATAGCGGGCTACACTGCTGGCTGATACTCCGCCTGCATTGCTGAATAGCCCGCCCACATACAGATCGGTACCGATTACCGCAAGGGCATTGACCGTAGCATTTACGCCATCACCGAGGGCATCCCAGCTACCCGTTTGCGTGTCATAGCGGGCTACACGGCTGGCTGATACTCCGCCTGCATTGCTGAACTGTCCACCTAAATACAAGTCGGTGCCGATTACCGCAAGGGCATTTACATCTCCACTTACCCCGGGAGTATTACTTTCCAGCGTCCAAAATTGGTTGTCAGGGTTTCCCCCTCCCATAGGCATAAATACCGGTGTACCGGTTTGATCTTTATAAAATTCAAAGCCGGTAATGTCAAGGCCGCCGTTATAACCCTCCGGATTTTGAAAGCGTCCTTCCTCATCAAGGAACTCTGATACCGATCGTTCGGGTGACTGAATGTTTTGGGCCGCAGCCGGTAACACGAATAATAGTATACTTAGAAGAATGAAAATGTATTTCATGAGTTAGATTTTATTTATAATATAATCAGGTTTTTGTGCCCCTGGTTTACAAACTTGCATATGATAGTTAGTAGATTTTGGTTAAACAATTTTATTATTAATTAATTAGTAGAAAATGCGATCACGAGTTAAGAATCTTAAAATTTTTATAGAATAAAATTGCTCGTAATACATCTTTTTTTTACTTCAAACGAAACCTCATCAACCCATATAAGAAAATCCCGATGCGGCTGTATCATTCTCAGAAACCAGTCTTTTTAATAATACAGTCAAGCTTTACACAAACAGTATGCAGATACGTATAAAAACTTGACGATTTTTGGTACAAATGAACAGCTTGTTACCATGACTCCAATACCCATCAACCATACATTCCAGTTCGGCAACACCAGATATCCATGGTTATTTGTACGTTTCTAAATCTTTAACTCACGAGTACCAGTCCACTCATCCCTCTAAACCTGAGCGCAGCGAAATCCTGTTAACAACCTGTGGAAAAGAAGTTCGTAACCTGTGCACAACCAACATTTCTTAAATACCAAATTTAGTTATCAAAACCTTTAAACCTCAAAAGCCCACTAATCAACAGAAAAATTCAGGAATACCCTGTGTGAAAAGATATTCGTTGTTTTTATGTGTAGATTATGCCTGGCTGTTCAAAAGTATGTTACCTTAATGTTAAGGAATTGATTTTTATCGGCCGGATTATCCACAAAGTTGTGCACATATCAACATTTTGATTGTGTTTTCAGCGAATAAAAAGGTTATCCACTTTTCAACAGCCTCTACTACTATATCTATACTTTTTAAAAAATAATCTATAATAGAAATACCCTGTGGAAAACTGACTATGCCTAAAAAAAATCAGCCTGTAACGTACCGTTCATCTGGTGTGGATATCGAAGCCGGTGAGAAACTGGTCGAGTCAATTAAGTCCGTCGTTAAGGAAACGCACAACGTTCAGGTTGTTTCCAACATCGGGGGTTTCGGAGGATTATTCAGGCCCGACTTCACCCAGTATAAAGATCCCGTTCTGGTAAGCAGTGTAGACGGCGTGGGTACCAAGCTGATTGTGGCCTTCAAAGCAGGGAAATACGATTCGGTCGGCCAGGATCTGGTAAATCACTGCGTAAACGATATTGCTGTCTGCGGAGCTGAACCTCTTTTCTTTCTGGATTATTTTTCCACCGGAAAACTGGAACAATCCGTCGCTTATGATGTCATTTCCGGTTTTGCCAAAGCGTGCCGCGAAAACGGATGTGCGCTGATTGGCGGTGAAACGGCTGAAATGCCCGATATCTACAAAGAAGGCGAATTCGATCTGGCCGGTACGATCGTCGGCGTGGTTGATGGCAAAAAAATCATAACCGGATCAGATATCCAAAAAGGGGATCAGCTCCTGGGTCTTGAAAGCAGCGGACTCCACACAAACGGATACAGCCTGGCCCGCAAGGTTCTGTTTTCAGAGTATGATGTTTCAGATTATGTGGATGAGCTCCGTTCCACGGTCGGCGAAAGTCTGCTGAAGGTGCACCGTTCATATCTTCCGCACATCAGGAACGTGAAAAAGATGGATGGCGTAAAAGGATTTTCCCACATCACCGGCGGAGGAATTGAGGGGAATACAAAACGGATTCTTCCGGAGGGACGCAAATTAAGCGTCAACTGGGATTCCTGGCAACGACCCGCTCTCTTTAATCTGATTCAGAAACTCGGAGATGTTCCTGAGGATGATATCCGATCAGCGCTTAATCTCGGAATCGGCCTCATAATTGTGGTTTCTAAAGAAAGCGTGGATTCAGTAACTTCTGAACTGAAAAAGATGGGTGAAAACGTACACCACATCGGCGAAATAATTTAGATTTTTTTGACTGTAAATTTATGGCTACTATACACTTACTCGAAATAGCGCACGGCCGCAGCGGCGACAAGGGAAACGGAAGCAATGTGGGGATCATCGCCCGGCATCCGGATGTGTATCCTTTTTTGGTGAAAGAACTGACCGCAGCGCGCGTTAAGGAACACATGAAGCACGTTTGCAAAGGGGAAGTAGAGCGTTTTGAGATGCCCAATATCGGCGCGCTCAATTTTCTGCTTGAGGACAGCCTCGGCGGCGGCGGAACCGTTTCGCTCAAACTGGACGCTCAGGGAAAAACGCATGCGGCTCAGGTTCTCAGAATGAAGCTGGATGTTCCCGATGAGCTTCTCACCAAAGTAAAATCAGCCACCGGAGCATAAACATTGGCAGACGAGGGACATAAACTGAAATTTTCCTTTGAGGAAATCCGGAATATGTCTCCGGAAAACCGAAAGCTTATTTTCGGCGAGGGCGATCCGCTGAAAGAATCAGATTCGGGCGTCAGCCACAAAGCTGTGGGGCTTGCGCTCGGTATTGCACTTTTTATGATTCTGCTCGCCATCTTCATCTCCGAAATTTATCTGAGCCCCGAACCGCTTGATGATTTACAGCGGCCATCTTTTTCTATCGAGACCTCAGCTCCGGAAATTCTGGAATCTGATCTTTTTATAACCGCTGCGGCATATTGGGATCAGTCCTTTAACGATGCTTTCAGAATTGTGGCCGATCAGTTTGTGGAAAGATACAGGGAGGATTTTCCCCGGGAATCCCGGCAGATGAAGTTATTTCATCTTAAATCATATTACTTTTCGGGGGATTACGGATCGGCCAGGCCCTACGCGCAGCGGCTCCAGCGGGAATATGTAACCGACCGCGAGTTTATGTCTGATCTCTATTTTTATCTCGGCTACATTTCATGGAATCAGGAGAACTATTCAAGAGCGCTCAACGAGTTCAGAGATGCAAAAAATCTTGGCGGAAGATATGCTGACCAGGCCGCCACGGCGGTAACAAGGCTCGAGCGGATAGCCAGAGAGGAATAAGAAAAGCCCGAAACACAACGGGTGTACTCCGGGCTTTTGTGGGAGAGAAAACGTTAAGAAGATCAGTTACGTGATACCCTGAAAAGTCCGCCGTTTGGCTCATCATTAAGCAGATAGATATTGCCATTCGGCCCTTCGCGAACATCTCTGATTCTTCCGACAACCTGCAGGAAAAGCTCTTCTTCATGAATTACGGTATGATCTTCAATCAAAAGCCGCAGTGCTCTTTCAGGTCGCAGTCCGCCGGCAATCAGATTTCCATTCCATCTTGGAAACGTGTCGGTTGTTATCAGAGCCAGTCCTGATGGAGCAAGCGTGGGAAGAAACTCATGAACCGGATCTACCATACCTTCCTTAGACCGGGCTTCCGATCCGGGAAATGTTCCCTCTGTTCGGTAATCGCGGCCGAGCGTTACAGTTGGCCAGCCGTAATTTTTTCCGGCTTCAATCATATTGAGCTCATCGCCGCCGCGCGGACCGTGTTCCGTTGCCCATATTTCTCCGGTTACAGGATCAACAATCATTCCCTGAATATTGCGTGATCCATACGCATAAATTTCAGGAAGCGCGTCGTCATGACCATAAAATGGATTATCCTCAGGAACAGAACCATCGTAGTTAATTCGAATTACGGTTCCGGCGTGGTCGTCCTTAGCCTGAGCGCGCGGTGGTTCGTTACCGCGATCGCCGATACTGAAAATAAGCGTGCCGTCCAGCATCCACGCGAAGCGGCTGCCGTAGTGGCGTCCCGGCTGCGAAAACCGATCCTGAATAAAAATTTCTTCAACGTCGGTAAGGCTGCTGCCATCAATCCGGGCGCGGATTACGGCCAGCGCGGTTTGACCGTTTCCATTAGATTTTGAATAGGATAGATAAATCCATCCGTTCTCTTCATAATCAGGATGCAGGCTCACATCAAGTAATCCACCCTGACCTCTGGCCATCAGATCGGAAGGAATTCCGCTGATCTCACGGGATGATCCGTCGGAAATATGCTTCAGTTTTCCCGCTCTTTCCGTAACCAGATAGCTGCCATCCGGCATAAACGCAACACCCCAGGGATTTTCCAGTCCATCATAAACCCGCGTAATCGTCATGGAGTGATACTCGGAACGGAGATTTTTTTGCTCCCACCGATCGTCGTTATCCGCAGAAACAGCCTGCTGCGGAACCATAAAAACGGCCAGCACAACAGCCGACAAAAAAGCAATACCAGTCTTAAATTTCATCGTAAATCTTTTTATTTGAGTTAACTAAAATCATGTAATGCAATCTATAACGCAGTTTCTTAGTGAAATAATTCCTTTTTATTGAAATGTTTTAGGGGTTGGATTGGGGCCATGGTAGGGGTGAAAAATCTTTCGCCCCTACCATTCCCAAAAAAATTTCAAATCCCTAATCACAAACCGCCGATCTGCAATCCTTAGTTTCCTTTCCCGATCAATCCGAAAAAGACGCCGATAAACAACGCGAAGCCGGTCCAGGAGAGGATATGGAGGATGGCGTTTGGTCCGTCGACTACCTGATCGGTGCTGGAGAACATGTAGTAGAACAGCAGCACGGCGAGTACGGTGAAGATGAGCGTGAGCACCAAAAATACGGCGACACGTCCGAATTTTGATGCCCATTCGAAGGGATCGTCTTTTACAAAATTGATCTTTTTTCGCAGGGTGTCGAATACGTAGAGATAGGTTCCGCCAACCCCAAGCAGGAAGGTAAAAATAACGCCGCCGGCATCGCCAATTTCGGCCAGTTCGGTCCAGGGATCTCCGAAATCGAACATCATAATTACGCCGACAATAATGGCGATCCAGACGTATGAAAAGTGGGAAAAGAATTCTTTGGCTGTTTTAAGGCTGTGCGAAAAAAGTGCTCCGCCGGGATTTAATTCGCGATTACACACATTCGCGTAATAGAGATTATATCGCTCCAAAAACCACGTTTTTACTTCTGTTAGCTCCGTTTTAACGGCGTTATCTCCGCGAATGAATCGAAAATCCCGGGCATAAACAAGCTGCATAACCCTGGCCTCGTGATTCTCTTTCTTTGCCGTATTCAGCATCTGAATCCAGTATTCGGTCAGCGTTTTTTTCCAGTACGATTTCACGTCTTGGCTCAGCTGATCCGATACCGACATGTTCGATGCCCAGCTTAAAACCTGATAATTTCTGTACCATGAATTTTGTCCTGATCCATCTTGCGTTCTTAAAAGCGTGGATAAAAATACCGAAAGAAGCTCCGACTGAAAATGAGGATTGGGCTCTTTGTTGATCATCTCAAAAACGGAATTCCAGACCTGCTGCGAATCCGTCGCGGCTTTTTTAGGGTTAACTTCTGTCCAGAATTTTCCGGCGCTGTTCAGCGATATGATCCAGTCGGACAGCAGTGAATCAGTTTTTTTCACGAGTACTTCAAAAACATCCGCCTCAGTTTTTCCAAGAAGCGGAGCCATCAGCCAAAAGCCTTCCTGTAACTTTTCCCTGATTCGCTGCGTGGCTTCACCGGCCTCGGCGATGCTGGTAAGCGTTACCGGACGCAGCTTCTCTATCTCAGATTTTATCAGCCTTGAAAGCTCTGAAATTCGGGCATTTAGTTCAGATGAAGATGAAGCATACACCGATGGAAATCCTGATTTGAGCCAGAATCGGCTGTTTTGCTGGCTGATGTTAATCAAATCATGGAGCGTGGCTGAACTGCTGAGGGTATCAATTCCGGTACCTTCCATTTCGCCGCAAAAATGGCTGAGGACTTCTAAAAGATCCTCGCTTTGCGATTCCTTTCCGATCCGGTTTCGAATGTTGTCTACAGCCTTCCAGAATTGAAACGGAATCTCATCGGGCTTATCCGCCGAAAGCTGATACAGGTGATTGAACCGCGCTGCCAGATCGATCGCCTGCTCCGCAGATTTTCCGTAAATCCGGTCGGACGTAATCTCTACCATGTGCCTGTAAAACGAACGGTGCGGACTCCTCAGATAGATTTTATAGAGATAATGATCCGCATTAAACCTGGAATCACCGGCCAGCAACAGGCGAAGGCGATGTTCAAATGCATCTGCCAAAACCGGCAGCAGTTCGGTCGCTGAACGTTCCGGAATCAGCCTGATCAGCAGATCTTTATCATCAATTTTCTGGATGAGACGCCCGTCCGGGATGTGGCCTTTGGCGGTCTGTTCCAGATCCAGAAGTTTCTGCAGCAGGATGTTCAGCACGGAGTGGTGTTGTGCAGAATCTGATTCAGAGTCAGTAAATTCGCTAAACTCAGGACGAATCGGACTGAAAATTTGCCGGATCTCTTCATCCCCCGAATGATGTCCGTTTGACGCAAAATCAAGCAGGAAAAATGTGAGGTAAACCCGGTGCGATACCGGCTGCAAACGCCAGTAGTTCGATGAGGTTAGGGCGTTCACAAACGAAGCAATCACCTCGGTACTGTACTCTCCGTTCTGCGTAATCGCATCGTCCGACACCAGATACAGAATCGGATTTTTTAGATCAGCCAAATTGGTGAACGGTGTTTCAAATTCAGTTTCCTTTTTCCTCCAGTAATTGAACCGGATCTCACAAAAGCGGTGCAGCTCAAAACCGGACTTTTCATCCGGATCTACCGATTCAAGTACCGATTCGGCATGCTCGATATGAGCGGCATAGCGGATAATTTCGTCGAGGGAAAAAAGGGACTGAAGTGTAGCTGAAAATTTTTTTGACTGTCCGGCCCGCGAGATTATCCGGTTAATAAATGAGGATAAAAAACGCGCTCTTTTTCCGGAAAGCTGAGCTGCAGATTTTAGCAGTTCACCCCAGTTTCGAATAACATTTCTGTCGGTAAACAGCCCTGATTCACGCTCAGGCGTGGTTAAAAGGGTTTCGGCTGCATATACGGTTCCCTGATCAGGATTATTTCTGAGCACCATCGAAAGTGCCAGCATGATCACGCTCATGTCGAGCGGATTTTTAGGGGGATGATACGATACAGCTGAAAAATCGGGCTGATCCGAAAAAACGTATTCTTTTCCCGTTTCAGGATGGATGATGGAAATGCCCGGTTTATGATGAACCGAAAACGAAGTAAATGCGATTAGTATACGGCGGCGGCGGCGCGTTCCGTTGAGCTCCGGCTGTTTTACAGGATCGAGGTTACTATACTGCAAATAATCCAGATAAAACGATTTCAGCTGATCGTGATGCGGCAGATGCTTACCTATGATCCGCGCCGCAGTTTGATAAAGCAGGGAATCCGAAGACCGGAAAAAGAAAATGAGAAACGGGATCAGCGATTCATGGATTTCATCCAGCTGATTGATGGCCTGAAGCCGCAACCGGATTTCCTCGCGTGCCGTAACTGACTCCCAGGCGCTCCATTTTTTCTGGACTTCAGCATCCGCACAAACCGGCAACAGATTTTGAAACGCCTGATGCGCCCTGAAACCCGCGTTTACAGCTGAATCTATAAAATCAGACAAAAGAGGGCCGCTGTCGGCAGATTCAGCGGCAAATGATTCAAGCATATTATCAAGTGATTTCATACGGGTAGTATAAGATTTGGATTTAAGTATTGACGCTTCAGACGTGTTTTATCACAAATATAATTTGTAGAAATAAAATGAAAACTGTTTTTTTAATAAATCAATTCAAATGGGTTATTACAAATAAAAGGACTAAAGCTATGATTTTAGAACCAGATGTGTTATTAGAATACCGGCAGAAATTTGAGCAAGACCTTGAGTCCCGCGACATGGGCAAGGCCGTTCTGAGCGCACAAAATATATCCGCCGGACGTGTGGCAGAAATTATGACAGGACTGGACTATGATGTGATTATCGCCTTTCTGGAAAAAGCGGATCAGAAACAGGCAGGACTGATTTTATCTCACTTTTCCGCGGAAATGGCGGCTGAGATTCTCGAAAAAATGGATCCGAAAGTTGGTTCAACTCTTCTGGATGATATTCCCGTCGATCATGCGGCAGACATTATGCAGATCATGGATGTTGATGAGGCCAAAGAACTTTTCAGCATGGTTAATCCGAAACTGGAAGAGATGATCCGCGACCTGATGCGCTACGAAAAGGGTACGGTCGGATCGGTGATGAATTCCTATTTCACCGCGGTTACGATGGGATCAACCGTGAAGGATACCATCACCGCCATGCGGGATGCGCCGGTGCAAACGGAGAACAAAAACTATGTCTATGTGGTAAATAAAGCTGGCAAACCGGAAGGCGTTGTATCTATGAAAGATTTGTTGCGCACCTCGCCTGATAAGATTGTGGATGAGATCATGACGCGAAACGTGGTTGCCGTCTATACCAGCGACGAAGCGGTGATGGCCTCACAGCTGCTTCGAAACCGCCGTTTGCAAATGCTGCCTGTTTTAAACGATGATGATAAAATTGTGGGTGTGCTTCTGATGGATGACGCCATCGAGATACTTTCCTTGAACATGGTAGATATGTTCATGCACATGGGTGCCGCCACCGCCGATGAATCGTTCTACACGCCGCCGCTCGGAACCGTAAAAAAACGACTGCCCTGGATGGCCGGAAACGTGTTTCTGAACCTTGGCGCCGTTGCCGTAATCGCCTCCTTCGAAGCTACCATCGAAGCCGTAGCGGCGCTGGCCATTTTCCTTCCCATGATTACCGATATGGGCGGAAACGTGGGGATTCAGGCGCTTTCGGTTTCCATCCGAAGTATTGCACTCGGCGAAGTAAGGCTCAGCGAATACTGGCGCGCGGCCAAGAAAGAAATTGTGGTAGGATTGATAAACGGTCTGGCTCTTGGCCTGCTATTTGCCGGAATTGCGTGGTATATTCAGGCGAATATGGTACTTGGCCTGGTGGCAGGCGGCGCTCTTGCCGTAAATGTCCTGATTGCCGGAATTGTGGGCGGAACGCTGCCATTCCTGATCAAACGCTGGGGCGGCGATCCCGCGATGATGACCGGGCCGGTTCTAACAACCATCACCGACATTACCGGAGTTACAATCTATCTTGGCCTGAGTACGTACTTCCTGGCAAGCCTGCTCGGTGGATGAGTTAATTCAGAATTATAGAATTCAGAATTCAGAATGGAAGAGTTTCCTGCCTGGGATAAATTAGCGTCAATACATGTAGGTGCAGGGCATGCCCTGTACCTGCAATACCCTGTACCTACAGAGTTGATTTATAATATTTTTGGTATTCAGACACATCGCATTCGCAAGGTAACGACGTCTCAGTGAAACTGTAGTTCAATATTCCTATGTTCTCCGTTCACAGATAACCAACTTCGAAACCAAATGCAGCGGAATATGTGGCGGATTAATGTGGATGCGGGTGGTACGTTTACGGATTGTCTTGCCGTTGATCCGTCGGGGAAGAAAATTACGCTAAAGGTGCTCAGCTCCGGGAAACTTCGTTTGAACGCTTTTTTAGAGCAGAATAACCTAATACGAATTCTTTCTTCTGTTTCGCTTCCCAATCATTTTTTTAAAGATTTTTCGGGGGATGTGGATGGTAATCGGTTTTCCGTTTTGGACTCTGAATCGGATCAGGAATCTCATTCTCAGCTTCTTAAAGTAGAGTTTGAAGATAATCCCCCTGATCTGCCGGATTCGTTTTCGGTTGATCTGTTTACCGGTGAACCTGCCCCGGTTCTGGCTGCGCGGCTTGCAACGGGAACTTCGCTGAGAAACACGTTTCCTCCGCTGGAGTTTCGTCTTGCCGGCACAAAAACGACCAACGCGCTTCTTGAGGGAAAATATGCGAAGGCTGCGATGTATGTTACGGAAGGATTTCGTGATCTGATGGTAATTGGCACCCAGCAGCGAAACGATATTTTCAGCCT
>PXAI01000247.1 GCA_003567135.1 Balneolia bacterium
ACTTCAAGGAAGCGATGGAAAAAGGCGACTGGGATCTCGACAAAGTTGATCTTGAGGCACTCAAGGAATCACAGGCTACGCTGGTATTCGGCCAGATGAACGAGCCTCCGGGAGCGCGTGCGCGAGTTGCGCTTTCAGGACTGACTGTCGCCGAGTATTTCCGCGATGAGGTTTCCCGCGATATTCTTCTCTTTATTGATAACATCTTCCGTTTCACCCAGGCGGGATCTGAGGTATCGGCGCTTCTCGGGCGGATGCCCTCAGCGGTAGGTTACCAGCCAACGCTCGCATCTGAAATGGGTGCGCTTCAGGAGCGGATTACTTCCACCAAAAAAGGTTCCATTACTTCCGTTCAGGCTATCTACGTACCTGCGGATGACCTTACTGACCCTGCTCCGGCTACCACATTCTCTCACCTTGATGCCACCACGGTACTTTCCCGTCAGATTGCGTCTCTCGGTATTTATCCTGCGGTTGACCCGCTCGATTCTACCTCGCGTATTCTCGAGCCCGGAACCATCGGCGCGGAACACTACGACTGTGCTGAAAACGTGAAGCAGCTTCTGCAGCGTTACAAAGATCTCCAGGATATCATCGCGATTCTTGGTATGGACGAACTTTCTGATGAGGATAAACTGACCGTAGCCCGTGCGCGTCGTGTTCAGCGTTACCTTAGCCAGCCGTTCTTCGTAGCTCAGCAGTTTACCGGCCTCGAAGGTAAGTACGTGAAGATTGAAGACACCATCAAAGGCTTCAATATGATTCTTTCCGGCGAGCTCGATCATCTTCCTGAAAATGCATTCTACCTGGTAGGAAGTATCGAAGAGGCTATCGAGAAAGGCGAGAAAATCCTCGCGGAAGCCTGATTTTAAACGGCCCAAAACGGACATCTTTCTGATGTCCGTTTTGCCGGCCGACTATCCCTGAAAACGTTCAGAGACAATTTCATGAAGTCTATCCAAACAAAAATTCTGACTCCCTACGGACCCGTTTTTGACGGTCAGGCTGAAGGCGTAAATCTTCCCGGATCGGAAGGCGCGTTTGAGGTGAAGTACAACCACGCCAACATCATGGCGATGCTTGATATCGGGAAAGTGCTCATTCGTACAAACGACGGCAATAAAGTCTATTCCGTGAGCGGCGGATTTGTTGAGGTTTTCAAAAATCAGCTTACTATTCTTGCTGAGTCTGCTGAAAGCACCGATAAAATTGATGTAGAGCGTGCCCGCAGAGCGAAGGAAGCTGCCGAGAAGCAAATCAAGGAATCCAAAGTTAAGGATGTTGCGGCGGAGCTCGCCCTGAAGCGTGCAATCAACCGACTCAATCTGGCCGGCTGATTTAGCTCAACACTTTTTCCTATTTTTAAGGCGGTACCGGTTACCGCCTTTTTTTTGCCAAAAAATTCTGATTCATCCGATGATCCAAAATTCATTTACGGCCTTCCTCATACTTTTACTTTTCGGACTTTCCCTGTCCGCCACCGCGCAGCAGAAACCAAGAATGCTGATTTTTGGGGATACGACCGAAAACCAAAGTCATCTTACAGGTGAATATAGTCTTGAATCGCTGATTTACGACCGGTCAGACGCGCGTCGGACGCTCATTTCATTCCTGAATAACCGATACGAAAGCGAGAGGATGCTCTATCCCGCAGCGGCAATTTCGGTTGATCCAGACAGGCTGAATTCAGATGCCGAATACGACATGGCACTTCGGAATTTTATCGGATATCTGATGAAAAACAGTTTTGGCCGGGTAGAGGCCTTCTATGCTTATGACCGCGATCTGGCTGGGGATGAGGATCGTATCAAAAAGCTTTCGGAAGCGTTTATCGCATTTCAGGAAAAAGGCAGGGAAGAGGGCGAAGGGGGATATTTTGATGGGCTTCATCTGGATGTCCGCCCTACCCACCACAGTGAATTCCGGATGATCGGCCGTAGTTATTCACGGGAAAATCAGTCGGTGTTTGATGCCGTTTTGAATGAGATACGATCAGCGCAGCCAGTGCGGGATGCGCGCATTCCGGTCACCTTAAACATCGACGGCACGGCTTTTTTCGGAATTCCCGATACCTGGGTTCATTCAACCGGAAAATCCCTGGGTATGTCTCTGTCTGAGTATGCCGACCGGATCAACATCAGGGTGAATCGCGATTATGCAACGGGCACAGAAACGGGACGCGGTGGGGTTGACCGGCACGGCATGGTGATGACGGTCAGGCCGGTCATCAAAGTCCTCACAGAATTGGGAAAACGCGTGGACATCACGTTTGACACGATGCCCATATTACATGAAGAAATGGGATCGCGCTCCACATTTTCTGATCTGCCCGGATTCTCAGATAAAAACTCCGGCCGCCGAAGCCTTGAGCGCGAGCTGGAAATATTTATGGAGATGCTAACGAGAGAGGAGCGACGTAATATCGATTTTTTGATTATGAACCAATATAGTTCGTACGCCACGCTCCGGCGGTGATTTTTGTATCGATGTTAACGCCATATTGTAGAGACGCAAAATTTTGCGTCTCTACAATATGGCGCGGATATGATTCGATTACCCCGTTACCCCAACCAATACCGGACTACTCAGGCTGCCGCCAATCGGCACGCGAAGGCGTCCGTCGGATCGCTCGACACGGAATCCGAGAAGGTTAACAATCGTTTCGATAAACTGGCGGCTTTCCTGTGCGTTGGGCCTTATGCTCAGATAGCCCTGCTGCCACTGGGATTCTCCGAAATTTTCACGCTCAATTAGAAGCGCGCCTTCCAGCATAATTTCGGCGAGCGGCGTATCGATAATCCAGGAATCGATGGCGAGCACATCGCCGCTTACGCTGTAGGATGCCTCCATGCCGGGAACCACAATTTTTTCGGTTGATACGCCCAGAAAGCGCAGGTTTCTTCCATAGCGGTTCTGGAAACTTGAAGTGG
>PXAI01000367.1 GCA_003567135.1 Balneolia bacterium
AGGTGGTCTTGCCAACAAATGTAACGCAAACACGTCCATCTGCCTCGTCTACGGCTGGGGCGGAGAGCTCTATCAGCTCGTCAATGCCGTCATCCCGGTCACAACCAGAGGCAATAAAAAATGCCCCCCCAAGGCCACTGCGGAAGGTTAGGTCCACATAGTTCGGATTCTTGGCCTCATGGGCGAAGGTGTATGCGTCGCAGGTTAATACAAACCGGTTTTCCTCAGTCGTCGTCTTCATGCTCTTGTTCTCCATATGTAAAAAATGATGTTTAAAAATCATATCACCCCCGGCAATAACCTAAAATAGAAAAACAACCACATTTTCTGCACTTTTGGAGCGAAAGCCAACTGATACCGGATACTCCGGCGTAAAGTGTTTTTCGAAAACCTTATGCCAGCAGCTATTCTTCTTTTTCTTCCCGCAATGAAAATCCGGCACATACGGATCAATGGTCGGGATTTACTCGATCAGCGTGACGACGAGAGCCACGAAGATGCGGTCGGTGGGCGTCCCGTTGATGGTTGCCGTGACCGTCACCCAGCCATCCACGGGCTCGCCCCGGACGAAGGTGACCGTGGTGCCGTCGTCGTCAGTGGCTCCGTCCGCATGGAAAGAGAATAGGTCTTTCGCCCAGCGATATTCAGCGTAGATACCAGCCGGGACGCTCTCCCGCATGGGATGCGTAAAGCTAAACTGGTGCCCGTCCGACACGTCCAGAGCCAGGACCGAAAGTCCCGGACTCGGATCCCTGGGATCGATGCCGAAGAAATACTTCATCCCGTTCGAGACACCGTCGTGATTATAGTCGTCGTTGAACCCAGACCGTTCGCCAAGATCGAATCCGGCGATCCAATCACTGTAGGTTTCCTGCTCAGCGTCGGTGACCGTTATGGTGATTTCATCATAGGCGCTTGAAACTCCGTCGAAGACCGTAAAGCCCAGCACATAGATGCCCTGCTCGGTGAAAGTCGCAGTCGTGGAGGTGGCTGACGCATTGGCAAAGGACACCGGAGCCGGTCCGACCTTCCAACTCCAGTTTATCGTGAGTGCATCGCTGAGCGGACTGTTCACGGTAGGGGCAAGCGTCAGGGTGGTGCCGGGGCCGCCCGGAGCTGCGCTTTTGTAGGGATGGTTGGCCGGAAGACTGGTCGTCCGCCCCCACTTGTGGGCCAGATAGCCTTCAAGTTTTTGGCGGTCTTCCGCACGGACCCTGCCGTTAATGACAATCATTTCAGCGATGGACGTGTTTTGGTATTGGGTGTTGGCGCCGCTGCCGACAAACCAATTCCCCGGTGGATTGACGAGGGCTCCAGGGGAATTACCACTAACAAGAAGGCTGCCATTCTTAAACACCTGCTGGGTCGACTCGGAGACACTTCCGTAGAAGCTGGTGAGACTCACATCGCCCACACTGACGCCATAAGATGTTCGAATTCGATTTTCCGAGGCCGACTTTGTATCAAAATAAAGGCGATGGTCGTCCCAGGGCGCGTGTGCCTGCCAACGATTGCCGCTTACCGAGGATCCGCTCAGGCTAAAGAGCGTGCCCTGCACCAAGCCATCATGTCGGTGCACGGTGATGACAAATGCATTCTGGATCGTCAAGCCAAACGGATTGCTAGCCGTCACCAGATTGTCGTTGCTGCCATCGAATTTGACGGTGGTCATTCCGTTGATCGTGTTCACACCTGTCAGCGGACGTCGGGAAGGTTCGGGCTGGGCCAGGTGTAGATTGTTGCCGCTCTTGTCGCGCCATTCGCTGACAGCGGAGCCGTTTAGCGTCAGGGTGGCATCGTCGCTGGCGTCGTACCAGCCAGCGGGGAACAGTACTGAAGGTATCCACGCGACGTTATCGAAAATCGTAACCGTCTGAGCCGGTCCCGCATCCACCTCGGGAGCGGTGTAACCATCGGCTACAACATTGACGTCGAAATCCTTATTCAGGCCGTCCCACTCCGGATCCAAACTACTGGTGGTATGTGCGATGGTTGCGGTTTGCAGAAGTTCTTGGATATGATCATCCACTGCGGTCACGGTAAGGACCTGCGGCACGTCCCAGTTACCGGCGGTGAAGGTAAGGCTTATCGGTGTGACGGTCACGAGGTCGCCCACCATCAGGCTCACCGTGACATCTTCGTCGGGTGCGCGGTTGAGCGCAACGGTGTAAGTGTCTGAAACGCCGCCTTCCGCTACCGTGGTGACCCCATCCGTATGCGCAAGCACCAAGTGGACATCTGGAGGCTCTGTGGTGATCGACAGCGATTCGAACGCAACTGCATGGGCTTCGATGCCCCGATGATAGTTGCCGGTTTTGAAAAATGCGTTAGCCTCTGCCCAGATAGAAACATCCTGCTCAAGCACCAATTCGTTATCAATGTAGATGCGCAGAGTCCCTTCCTCGACGCTGACATCCAAATCGAAGAATCCATCCGGACGGGGGGCCAGATAGTAATGACTATTTTCAGAGCCTTGCACGAAAGCCTGAAGATAGTCTTCACTACCGCCGGCCTCCCAGCTCCCCACCCAGCTGACCATCACCATTGGTCCAAGTGACTGCCCCGGCATATAGATCTGCATGAGGTGAAGACGCGACCGCATACTTCCAAGCGCGACCGGCTTCTCGAACCGCAACCTTGCGGAGAGGCGTTTTTCGTGACCCATTACCGACCAAGTGGCGTTATGTCGAAGTTCACTCCGATCACGGTCATTACTGGTTGTCCCCAGAACCATCGTCGCCCCGTCTTCCCCTAAGTAAAATCGCCCCGGAAGTTCGTAACCGCCGAAATTTCCGCTACTTACAGCAATTGGATTACTGGTGCGAGGGCTATGCAGTCTGCATTGAGAGAGCACGAGTTGGAATTTTTCCAAATCAAAGGGAACCTCAGCTTCAGATTCACCGTAAACGCTGCTGCCCA
>PXAI01000192.1 GCA_003567135.1 Balneolia bacterium
CGCCAACCAGCACGTCCGTCCATTTAACGTTGATATCCGGCAGCATTTTGTACATGATGGCGAAAAGGATGGTCGTAACGAGCAGATAGAAAATCGGGCTCAGTGCATTCCAGACCTGCAGTGAACCGGGCAAAACGGGATCAACCGCGGATTCCATAATTGCCAGTACGGCATCGACAATTATAGTGGCACCGAGGGTGAAGGAGAAGATCAGAATCAGAAGAAGTGCAAGTAGACGGTTAACAAGAAACGCATAAAAACCTTTGCCTTCCTTGGTTTTGATATTCCAGACCGTGTTCAGCGATTCCTTGAGCTGCGTTACCACCGTAGTTGCGGCAAACAGGAGAATACCACCACCAATCAACGTAGCCGTAAGGCTTGTTTGATTATCATAAACGGATGAAACAAATCCTTCGATAGTTTTCGACAGATCTGCACCAAAGATTTCCTCCATATAATGGCTTAACTGACCCTGTGACGCCTGTTCGCCAAAAAACAAACCGGACACGGCTACAATGATAATGATGAGCGGCGCAAGACTGAAAATAGTGTAAAAAGCCAGGGCCGCAGAATGCATCATCATATTGTCATCTAACCATTCCTTAACCGTTTCGATGATCAGGTCCTTGATGTCAACAAGAATATTGTACGCTTTTTTGAGGTTCATGCAGATTTATCGATGGATGTCAATTCGGTGAATAATATAGCACAAGCTTTGTTCAGATCATCTTCATTGTTATATAAATGAGGCGATAACCGGAGTGAATCGTTCCTTATTGATACATACAGTCCGGATTCAGCAAGCCTTTCGGCCAAATTTGTGTGTTTATACCGATCCGGAATCTTGAAGGATGATATGCCGGACAGGTTCTTTTGATCATCGAACGTATTCGGAATCAGCCGGCCGTCTTCCCGGATGCTATTGATGAGATGTTTCGTATGTCTAATTATTTTTTGCTCAATAGCTTTCGTGCCTGCATCAAGAAATAATTTAAGTGATTCGTTTAATCCGCGAACGCCCGGAATGGATATATTTCCTCCCGAAAATCGCTGCGCTCCCGGAGCCGGCGGCTGATCATAATTATGCATATCCCAGGGATCTTCAACCGAAAGCCAGCCTTTTGAAGATATCTGAAGCTGATCCATAAAAGATTTCCTCATCCACAGAAAACCAATTCCCTGCGGCGCCATCAGCCATTTGTGTCCGCCTGCGCAAACGGCATCCGCCTGACAGAGCTCTGCATCAAAATGAAGCGCGCCAAGCGCCTGAATCGCATCCACTATAAAATAAGTACCGTTTTCCCGGCACAGTTTGCCGATTTGCTCCAGATCAGCCCGAAATCCGTTGTGATACTGTACCCCGCTGATGCTCAGCACTTTGGTCATTGGCGTGAGCGCAGCCTCAACATCCTCAGGAAAAATCCGGCCGCCATTTTCGGGCAGCCAGACGATTTCCGCGCCCTGACTTCTCTGGTTCATCCACGGATACACATTCGAGGGAAACTCCAGCGGATGAAGCAGAATCTGATCTCCTTTTTTCCAATCAATTCCGTTTGCAATCGTGTTCAGCGCATCGGTCGTGTTTTGGGTAAACGTGACCTGCTCCGGATCAGAAACGTTGATGAGTTCGGCAATTCGCTGTTTTGTCTGATTCAGAATCTCAAACTCATCATCAAAGAAATCGGGGATGCCGGAGTTTCTCTTTTTGAGATGATCATTCACCGCCTGAACGCCAGGAGTGGGGAGCGGCCCGACCGCAGCATGATTCAGATAGACGCCCTTGTTATTCAGGACGGGAAAAAGTGATCTGTATTTGGAAAAGTCGGTCAATCCGTTTTCTTGGGTTTTTAGGATGAATAAAATATCGTCGGACATACTGAATACGTGCAGAATCAGTTAAAACTGCAATCGGGCGATAATTTGAGATTTAATTACGAAAAGAAAAAATATTAATCCGCGAACTCCTATTTTCAGGCATGGAAAGAATCGTGCTTACAGATCAGAAAAAGGAAGATGTGCGCCAGGCGGCGGATATCGTAGACGTCGTTTCTGACTACGTTAAGCTTAAAAAATCGGGCAGCAATTTTACGGGATTGTGTCCATTTCACAATGAAAAAACGCCTTCATTCAACGTAACGCCGCGTCTTGGTATCTACAAGTGCTTCGGCTGCGATGCCGGCGGGGATGTCTTCAATTTCATTATGGAGATGGAGGGCGTCAATTTTATCGAGGCGGTAAAAACGCTGGCCGACCGGTACAATATTTCCCTGCCGACTAAAGAGGCAGATGACCGCTTTACCGAGCAAAACCGCCTGATTGAGGGAATCTATCACGCGCTTTCCTTTGCCGGTGTATTCTATCACCGAACACTTGCCGAAGATGATGACGCCAAAGAAGCGCGCCACTATTTCAAAAACCGCGGACTCAACACAGAAACGCTCAAGAAATATGGGCTGGGCTACGCGCCAGGCGGTTTCGATACGTTTTATAAGCATGCCACAGAAAATGGAATCAACGAGGAATATCTTGTTGAGGCGGGGCTGATCAAGTACAGCGATCGCGATCAGCGGCCGTTTGATGTTTTTCGAGAGCGGATCATGTTCCCGATTTTTAATCCCGCCGGGAAAGTGATCGCGTTTGGCGGCAGAACGATGGAAAAGGGAAAAAATCCCAAGTACATCAACTCGCCGCAAACCAAGGTTTATAACAAAAGTGAGGCGATGTACGGGATTCATCTCGCCCGGCACGACATCCGCCGAAAAGACGGCGTGATTCTGGTTGAGGGCTATATGGACGTCATTTCCCTGTATCAGCACGGCATTAAAAACGCGGTAGCCACGAGCGGAACAAGCATCACCACGCAGCAAATGCAGCTTATCAGCCGCTACTCGAAAAACCTGCTCATGGTTTACGATGCCGATCAGGCCGGACAAAACGCGATGATCCGCGGTCTTGAAACGGCGCTGACGCAGGGTCTGAACGTGCGGTTGATGCACCTTCCTGAAGGTGAAGATCCTGATTCATTTGTAAAGCAGTTCGGTGCGGAATCGTTTCACAGCTACGTACAGGATGAATCCCGTGATTTTATCTCATTCCTGATTGAAAGCGCTGAAAAAAGCGGCGCCTGGAATGATCCGATGAGCCGCAAGGAGGAAATCTCCAGAGTACTCGGCTTCATTGCCAGCGTGGATGATGAAATCATGCGCCAGACGCTCGTCGGGCATTTGAGTAAACTATCGGGAATCGGGGATCGTGCGCTTTTTAACGAGCTGGATGTCCGGCTGATGGAGAAAAAAGAGGAAAAGCAGCGTGATCTGGAGCGGGCGCGAAGACAGCGCGAACGTGAACAGGCACCTGACGTTTCTGCGGGTCAGCGTCCGGCCGGAGAACCACAGTTATCCGGCGTAAAACGACAGCCCGTCAGCAGGCCAAAAAAAAGGCCGGCGTACGAGCAGGAGCTCATCAGGCTGATGCTTGCCTACGAAGACGATATGGTCTATTACGTGGGAAACAATGCGCACGAGGAAGAATTTGAGGATGAGGATTTAAGACGTTTTTATCAGGATTTGAAAAAGCGGTATCAGCACGAAGAGAAGATTTCGCCGGAAGTTTATACAAGGATGGATCATCCTTTTCCTCAGATTGTGAGCGAAGTGCTCATTGAAAAGCATACCGTAAGCGAACGCGGCAACGAGCTGAGGGAACTGATCATCCGGAAAGATGCCGATCCCTACGCAACCGCAAGAGGCGCGCTCAAAACGCTGAAAATTGCTTTTTTCAAGCGGAATCTGGAGGAGATCAGCAACAGAATATCCGAAGGAGGAATTTCGGATGAAGAAAGGAGAGAGGCCTACTCCGATCTGATGGAGACCAGGAAACAGTTATCAGAAATCGAAAAAACGCCGGCCGATTATCTCTTCCCGGGAATTGATGAAATTGAGTCGGAAGAAGAGGAAACCGGATAATTCTGACCACGCAATAAGAATGAGACAATCGCGTAACTGAATTCTGAATGTACAGCTGGTGGATGAATACGAAATCTGGCATGTTTTGTACGTGCTGTAGTAGAGACGCGATGCATCGCGTCTCTACTACAGCACATGCGTTTTGCCGGCGTAAAAAATTCTAAGTGAAAAATCCGGCCGATATCTATTTGGCAAATATTTACACTATATTTGGTGCATTCAATATCAGACTTCGCATGTTTGGATGACCAGTATTAGTAACACCAAAAAAGCAACTGAACAGCAACATCAGAGCTGAAACTGACCCAACCTATTTATGGATTTTATTCTAAAACTTTTCAGGCCATTATTTCGATTTAATTACCGGTTTCCTGTTGCTGTAATTCTCATTTCGCTGGCCATCGCCGGCTTTTTTGCATGGAACGCGGTCAAGCTTACCGTTGATACAGATATTGCCAATTTACTGCCTGATACGCATCCCAGCGTAATTGCTCTCGATCAGCTTCGGGAGAGCGTGGGCGGTGAAACGGAAATGCAGGTCGTAATTCATTCACCTGATTTTGAGGCCAACAAGCGTTTTGCGGAAGCCCTGATTCCGCGAAGTATGGAGCTGATTTATCCCCGAACCGGTCAGCCCTATTTTTCGCGATACGAATACACCAGAGAAACCGAGGTTCTGAAGGATTATGCGCTGTATCTGGCCACCTCAACCGAGCTGGATGATCTCGAAGATTTTCTGCTGGATGAAATTGACCGTGCCGCTCAGGAGGCCAATCCGTTTTTTGTGGATTTTGATGATTTCGATGACGAGGATGAGGAAGAAGTCGGCGAGCCAGCGTTTATGGAAGCCTATCGCGATTTAATCCCAACCACCTATCCGATTAGTCCCGACAGCACCTCTCTTGTACTCAAGTTTTACCCAACCGGATCACGCTCAAACCTGCGTTTCCTCCGCAACATGTTCGATGATTACGAGCAGCTGATCGCCGAAATGGATCCGGCTTCCTTTCATCCGGAAATGATTGCGATGGGAGGCGGAAGGCTGGAAAGACACCTGATGGAAATCGACTCCATCATGAACGACGTGTTCAGCAGTTTTTCAGCGGGGATTTCATCCGTACTGCTTCTGGTGATGCTCTACTTTTTCTTCAAAACATGGTGGAATTACCGAAAGGGCAGTACCAAAGAGAAAGAAAAAGGGCTGTGGAGCCACGTGAAGCGAATACCGATTTCGCTTATTGTAATCGGGATACCGCTTGTCATCAGTTTGGCGGTTACGTTCGGTGTGGCGTATTTCGTGCTGGGCATGCTCAATACGATGACCTCTGTTCTTTTCGTAATTCTGTTTGGCCTCGGGATCGATTACGGAATCCACTTTTACGCGCGATATCTGGAAATAAGATCAGATGGAAAATCCGTTGAGGATTCGCTTGAGGCGACCTATTACAGCTCAGGCCGCGCCATTATGACCAGCGCCATCACCACAGCGCTCGCACTCTTTGTTCTGATTTACGCCGATTTCCGGGGATTTTCCGAATTCGGCTTTATTTCCGGCCTCGGAATCGTGCTGGCTTATTTTTGTATGATCTACGTGATGCCGGCGTTTCTGGTGATTCTTGAGCGCTATAACTGGATACTGATCAACTTTAATCAGCCCGGAACCGAAATAGTGAAAGAGGCTCCGCGCAGATATCCATTCGCCAAAACGATCGTGGCCGTTGGCGTGCTGATTATGGTTTTTGTGGGATTCAATACCGATAAGCTCAACTTCGAATATAATTTTTCTAATCTCGAACCCGAGTTTCCAGAGTACCGTGAATTCAGGCTTCTGAGCTATCAGGCCGAGACCTCAACCAGACGAAATCCTGCTTATATAGTAGCAGATTCCTATGAAGAAATTGAGTTGATACTCGACCGCATCCGTGAAATCCGCGATGAGAACGGGGAAGATACGCTCATTCTGGATGTGGAGGCATTGCAGGAGCGATTCCCGATTAACGAGGAGGCCGAACAGTACAAACTTGAACGGCTCGAGTTTATCCGCGAACTGCTGCAGGATCCGTTTTTGGTAGATGAGGTGGATGAAGACCTCGACCGCCTCAGGCGCGCCGCCCAGGCAACAGAACCGCTCGATTTTGACCGTTTACCGGGATATCTCACCGAACGTTTTCTGGATCGAGAAGGACAGATCGGCCGGTTTGTGATGATCTATCCAAATGAGTCGCTGGGCGACGGCCGCGTCTCCATTGCTTTTAAAAATGAAATCGGCGAAATCACCACCGCCGACGGCACCACGTACCACGCGGCCAGCACAAGTATTGTAGCCGCATCCATGCTCGATCTAATGCTTGACGAAAGTTTCGTCATGGTAATTGCCACCTTCATCATGATTCTGATCATGATGTACATCTCTTTCCGCTCATTCAGATGGACGCTCATCTCCATGCTGCCGCTGGTGGTCGGTTTATCGTGGCTGTTCTTCATTATGATCATTTTCGGCATCCAGTTCAACTTCTACAATCTCGTAACGCTGCCCGCCATTTTGGGTATCGGAAACGACAACGGTGTCCACCTCGCCAGCCGCTACCGCGAGGAGGGCCCCAAAAGCATGTGGAACGTCCTTAAAAGCACCGGACAGCACATCTCCGTAGGATCATTCACCACCATGCTCGGTTTCGCCGGACTCCTGTTCACCGTCCATCCCGGACTATTCTCCATCGGCCTGCTCGCCGTAATCGGTATTTTCATGACGCTGCTCTCCGCGCTCACGTTCCTGCCCGCGCTCGTTCAGGTTCTGGAAGACAGAGGGTGGATTAATTTTGATTCTGAATCCCCGGCGGGGGGAATTCAGAATTAGGGAATTCAGAATTCAGAATGGTTTTTTAGGATTTCGATTTTAGAGGTTATTGGTGGACTGAAGTCCACTGCTGCCGATAAGATTTGAGCTGATGGTGTATTGGGAGACAGGCGTATCGACAGGGCCGGTTTCAACCGGTCACGGGCGATTGCCGGATATTCCGCGAATATGGACGTCACTGTATAAATTGGGGGAATGAAGTCCACTACTGCCGATAAGATTTGAGCTGATGGCGCGCCGGGAGACAGGCGTATCGACAGGGCCGGTTTCAACCGGTCACGGGCGATGCGGGTATTGGGTTACCATTAGTGATCATTCAAAATCCTCATCCCACATTTTTTTCCTTTCTTCAGTTTTTTTCGCTTAATTATCTCGTAATTGAAAATTAACATTATGGTAATATGGCTGAAAAATCCCGACTGTTTTTAAATCTTCGTGTTTTACCGCTCCTTTTGATTGGGTTTGTGCTTTCGGTGCATCCTGCTGCAGCTTTTGTATCAGAAAATTCTCCGGAGAGCAAATTGCCTACGATCTATCTGTACTGGATGGATGATCCTACGTCAACTATGCGGGTGAACTGGATTGATCACGATGGCAGTTTTGATTTTGGGCTGGAGTACAGGAGGGTTGGCGGAAGTACGTGGCACAGGGCGTCGGTGAATTCAAGAACGGTACCTCATACGGATACAAAAATCAGAACGGCACGTATTCACGGGTTGAGGAGCGGGGCATCGTACCGGTTCAGGTTTCAGGACGGGAAGCAGGAGTGGAAGTTCAGAACGATGCCGGGGGATCTTTCGGCGCCGGTAAACTTTGTGACGGGCGGCGATTTGTATCATCATCATAGCTATATGCGTCCGATTTCGCGTCAGGCTGCGCAGACCAGCCCGATGTTCGCGGCGATTGGCGGCGACTGGGCCTATGCCGACGGTGATCCTGCAAAAGTGAACCGCTGGTTTGATATGATGGGGTACTGGTACGAGGATATGGTCACGCCCGAGGGCTATCTGATTCCATTCGTAGCCGCCATCGGTAATCACGAGGTCACAACAGGATTCGGAGGCAGAATTGAGGATTCTCCGTTTTACCTCACGTTTTTTCAGCATCGAAACGACCGGACGTACTACGCGCTGGATTTCAGCGATTATTTGAGTATGATGATTCTCGACAGCGGACACATCCAGCCGGTTCGCGGCGAGCAGTCGGCCTGGCTGCGCAAGGAGCTGATCCGCCGATTGAATGTGCCTCACGTTTTTCCTATGTACCACGTGCCGGCATGGCCGTCGTTCAGGGATGCCAATCACCCGAGAAGTATCGCGGTTCGTGAAAACTGGGTTCCGCTTTTTGAAACCTACGGCGTTGAGCTGGCGTTTGAGAATCACGATCACACGTTCAAGAGAACGGTTCCCATCCGGGACGGTGAATACAGCGAAGACGGCGTTACGTATATCGGAGATGGATCATGGGGCGTTCAAACGCGTACGCCGGTTCCGGCCTCAGAGCGCTGGTTTATCTACAAAAGCACCGATGATTTCCATTTCTGGCAGATCACCCTCTACGAAAATGAGCGAATTGTACAAGCCATCAACGAACGCGGATTTTTACTCGACTATTTTGAGCAGGAAATAAGACAAACCACGCTTTACTCCGGTGAAGATTTCGACACTCCGCATCAGATCCGCCTGGGGCAAAACTACCCAAACCCGTTCAATCCGGTGACCATCATCCCATTTGAAATCGGCGGAAATGATCCGGTTCACGTAAATATTGAGCTCTTCACCAATTCTGGCCGCAGAGTAGGCACGCTCGTCGACGGCGAGTATTTCCCGGGCTCCCATTTCGTCCCGCTCGACACGCGAAGGTTTAATCTCGCCTCAGGCACCTATTTATACAGGATAAACGCAGCAGGCTACACACGCGTTAAAAAAATGATGCTAATACGTTGATTAGAAACTGATTCCTCAGTTGTTTGATTGAGCGATTATTTTCCCAAAGCGTTCGTTACCTTTTGTGCGGACAAAAGGTAACCCAAAAGCCGCCGGCTGGGATAAAATGGCTAAACCTCCGCTGCGTTGCGCTAAATAAAATCAATGCTCCGCAACCTCAGGAGGTAATTCCAGGTCAGTCAGCGGTATGATTTTATTCTTAACGCTTCACTCCGCTACGGTTCTTAACGCCATTTTATCCATAGGCCGGATTTCTTTTTTTGATAAGATCTATCGCTTTAAATATCAAAACCACTTTTTCATTCGAGGGATCAGAGCAGACTGGACAACAGTCATTCTGAATTCAAGCATTCTGAATTCTGAATTTTACATTTTGCATTTTACATTTTGCATTTTGAATTAATCCCCCGCTTCGCATATTTATTTTGCGGTTGAACAAGCGTTTATCAGTCAAATTTGTTACTTTTAGCCTCTCAAATAATTTACCGAATCGACTTTTAAAGTTTAGTTATTTATATGGCTATGAAGACATCCGGACAGATACGTCAGGATTTTTTTGAATTTTTCAGGAAAAAGGTGCACGTAATTACCTCCAGCGCGCCGGTTGTGCCGCAGAATGATCCTACGCTTTTATTCACAAATGCTGGAATGAACCAGTTTAAGTCCATTTTCCTCGGAGATGAGGATGGCTTTCAGGCTGAGGGGAAAATCTGGAACAGGGCGGCCAACACGCAACGCTGTATACGTGTTAGCGGAAAGCACAATGATCTGGAGGAAGTAGGTCATGATACCTACCATCACACGCTTTTTGAAATGCTCGGCAACTGGTCGTTCGGTGATTATTTCAAGGAAGAAGCCATCAAATGGGCGTGGGAACTGCTCGTGGATGAGTGGGGACTCGAGCCGGATCGCCTTTATGCCACCGTTTTTGGCGGCGATGAAGAAGATGGATTGCCGCCGGATGAGGAAGCCGCGAAACTCTGGGAGAAATGCACGTCCATCAATCCGGATAACATCCTGAAATACGGCAAAAAAGATAATTTCTGGGAGATGGGTGAAACCGGTCCGTGCGGACCCTGTTCGGAGGTGCACATTGATTTGCGTCCGGAAGAGGACCGTAAAAAGCTTAACGGCGCCATGCTTGTTAATGCGGATGATCCGCGCGTGATGGAAATCTGGAACCTTGTATTTATTCAGTTTAACCGCCTGAAAGATGGCTCGTTAAAATCGCTGCCGGCAAAACACGTGGATACCGGAATGGGCTTTGAGCGGATCTGCGCCGTTATTCAGGGAAAAACCTCTAACTACGATTCCGATGTTTTCACGCCGCTGATCGGCGAGCTCTCAAAACTGAGCGGAATTCCCTACGGAAAGCATATCGAGTCGGATATCGCGATGCGCGTGATAGCCGATCACATCCGCGCGGTAAGTTTTGGTATTGCCGACGGCGCCTCGCCATCAAACGACGGCCGCGGCTACGTCATCCGCCGGATTCTTCGCCGCGCTATCCGTTACGGCTGGGATAAACTGAATCTCAAAAAGCCGTTCATGCATTCGCTCACGGAAGTTCTGGCCGATCAGTTTGTGGATGTTTTCCCCGAATTGCACGCCCAGCTGGACTACGTGCGCAGCGTCATCAAATCAGAAGAAGAGAGTTTCCTGAAAACGCTCGGTCAAGGAATCCATCTTTTTAACCAGATGGCGGAAGGCAAGAAAACCATTTCCGGGGATGATGCCTTTAAACTGCACGATACGTACGGTTTCCCGATTGATCTTACCAACCTGATGGCGCGTGAACGCGGCCTTAAAGTGGATGAAGATCGTTTCCAGGAACTGATGAACGATCAGAAAGACCGTGCCCGTAAAGCCGGCGCGTTTTCGGTTGATTATTCTGAAAAAGCTGAATGGACAGATATCATCACGGACGGACATAAAACAGAAACGCGCTTTCTGGGATATGATCAGACCGAATCGGATGTGCGGATTGTAGCCGTTCGAAAGGACAAAAAGGGCTGGCAGGTTATTTTAAATCAGACGCCGTTTTATGCCGAAAGCGGCGGACAGGTGGCCGATACCGGGATTATCACCGGAGGAGGAGAAATCCTGAACGTCAGCGATGTTCGTAAAATCGACGGTAAATACGTACACTTTACGAATGCGGTTCCGGAAAGTCCGGACGGCGTTTTCAAGGCTCAGGTTGATTCAGAGCGGAGAACGGAAACCCGTAAACATCACACCGCAACGCATCTTCTGCACGCCGCGCTTCGCGAAATCCTGGGAAATCATGTCGGCCAGAAAGGCTCGCTGGTTAACGATCAGAAGCTTCGGTTCGACTTTTCGCACTATGAAGCCCTCAGCGATGAGCAACTCGAGAAAATCGAAGCCAGGGTAAATGAAAAGATCCGGGAAAACATCCCCCTGAAGGAAGAACGCGATGTGCCCATCGATGAAGCGCGCTCACGCGGAGCCATGATGCTTTTTGGCGAAAAATACGGCGAATACGTGCGTATGATCACATTTGATCCGGAATACTCGGTTGAACTCTGCGGAGGAACGCACGTGAATCAGACCGGTGAGATTGGCTATTTCAGGCTGACTGCCGAAAGCAGCGTTGCGGCCGGAATCAGACGGGTAGAGGCCGTGGCCGGTAAACCTGCGGACGCGTATCTTAGATCAGAAAAAAAACAGCTGAAACGCATTTCAGAAATTGTTGGCCAGAACGACGACATCGCCGGATTTATAGAGGATCTGATCCGGGAGAAAAAGAATCTGGAGAAAGAACTTGAGAAAGTTGCGCTTCAGGCATCGCAGGATAAGCTTAAAAATATTCTCGGAAATATATCGGAAGTTGATGGAGGCGTTAAATTTGCGTCGGGTATTATCGACGGAGCCGACATGAATCAGCTAAAGCAGCTGGGTTACGACAGCCTGAACCATCAGCCGGAAAATCTGGTTACATTAATTGGATCAGTTGACAATGACAGCGGAAAAGTTTATTTGGTAACTACCGTAACTGATGATCTGATTAAAAGTAAGGGGCTCAAAGCCGGGTCGCTTGTTGGAAAATTTGCCCGGATTGTGGGCGGCGGGGGCGGCGGACAGCCAAATCTTGCAACGGCCGGAGGAAAAAAACCAGAAATGATAAACGAACTTTTAGAAAAAGCATCATCCGTAATTTCTGAAGAAATCAGCGGATTATCTTAATGAATATGTTAGTCGGATCGAAATCCTGACACAGCAGAATATCAATAATCTCAAAAATTAAAGGTATAAAAACGTATGGCGAAAAAAGCCGATGATAATTTTACACCGACAGGTAAAGTATTTAAATCTACTAAACTGCCGAAACCCACGCGGAAAAATCACGACAAACTGGGCATAAAGGAAGAACAGCTTTTTGAAATGTTCCGGTCGATGTATCTGCAGCGCCGTTTTGAGGAACGTACGGCTCAGATGTATCAGAAAGGGAAATTCGGCGGATTCCTTCATCTTTATATCGGCCAGGAAGCCGTTTCAACCGGAACCGTTCATGTTCTGAATGATGATGACGACATCATCACCGCGTATCGCGATCACGGCCACGCGCTTGCCCGCGGAGCTTCAGCCAATGAATGTATGGCGGAGATGTTTGGTAAAGCAACCGGCCTCTCGAAAGGGAAAGGCGGCTCAATGCACTTTTTCAAAACCGAAAAACATTTTTGGGGCGGACACGCCATTGTAGGCGCGCATATTCCGCTCGGGGCCGGTATTGCGATGGCCAACAAATATCAGAAAAACGGCCGTATTGCCATCTGCTTCTTTGGCGACGGCGCCGTTGATCAGGGTTCCCTGAACGAAACGTTTAACATGGCGCAGCTGTGGAAGCTTCCCGTAATATTTGTCGTTGAGAACAACGGCTATTCCATGGGAACGGCGGTTGAGCGTCACAGTGCCGGCGAACTCGTTCACCGTGGCGATGCGTACGGCATGAAGACGAAAGTTGTAAACGGCATGGATCTCTTTTCCGTAATAGAGGCGCTGGACGAAGTAGCCGCCGACGTACGCGAAACGTCAGAACCCTGGTTCCTCGAAATCAAAACATATCGTTATCGCGGACATTCCATGAGTGACCCCGCCAA
>PXAI01000012.1 GCA_003567135.1 Balneolia bacterium
AATTCCCGGATAGAGGATTCGTCGATTTCATCCAGATTTACGGCCTCAAGTTTTTCCTCAACCGCTCGAAGCTGCTGACGCTTTTGCTCGAACTCAAACCTCAAACCGCCGGCTTCATTTCCGGCCAGCTGCATATTCTGGAAGATATCATCGGCAATTGCTCTGGCCCGGCTTAGTTCAATGATATCAAACACGCGGTTCGCATTTCCAGTTAGAAGATGCCATTTGGCCAGTTCGGCGTATTTTTCGGCATAAGGCGCAAAAAATCCGGTTCTTGCACTTCCGGTTAAGGCTATTCTGTTTCGCCAGTTTTCTGTGGCTGTGAGTGCTTTTTCACCGGCTTTGATACCTTTATAAATATCGATATGCCGCAAATTAAAGGCCTTTTCCCAAAAAATACCGGGTGGTACATTTTCACCGTAAAGCGACTCCAGCAGGGCGAATGCTTCAGAAAAGTATGAAGCCGCTTTTTCAAAACGGCCTTCCTCACGGTGGAGAATTCCAATCGTTTCAAGCCAGCGCGCTCGCCAGCGCAGCAGTGTGGTCTGTTCTGTAAAAGATTCGGTTTCTTCAAGCGTGCGCCGTGCCTGTTCCAGCTCTCCTTTACCTGCCAGCATCCGCGCGATGTTAATTCCCAGAATAAGCTGTTCCGGGAAGTCGGTACCTCTGAGGCGTTCATATGCGCTGGTCGAATACTCAAGCTCCAGATCATGCTTTCCGAGTGAGCGGTATGTCTGGGAAATGTTATTTTCCGCTGTTGAGATGTAGCGTAAATTTTCTGTTTCGAGGGCAAAGTCGAGCGCTTTATAATAGAGAATCAGAGCGGAATTGTGATCACCTCGGTCGTTCAGGATTCCGGCAAGGCTCACGTTTAGCGTATAGCTCAGCCCGTCGTGCCGACCGTCAGCCAGCGCGATCGCCTTTCTGTACAGCATTATACTACGGTTGTAGTCGCGCAGGTCGGCATAGAGTGCAGCTTTAATACGATACGTCATTGCGGTACCCAGAGGATCATCATACTTATAACGGTGATGAAGGCTCTTGTTCAGGTACTTAAGCGCGTTTTCGAAATCGGGTTTCAGAAGATATGAGCCTGCCAGGTTGTTGTACGTTGCCGCAAACTCACGATCGCTTCCATCCTCTAAAATTAAATTCAGTACGTTGTAGTACCATTCAACGGATTCGTGAAACTGTTGCTGATACCTTGAAATTCTTCCCAGCTCCGAGTAGGAGTGGTACAATCCGGTTCGATATTCAAGCTCACCAGAAATTTCAATAGCCTGGCTCAGAAGGTCATTGGCAGTACCGAAACTGCCCGCATTGCGATAGTCATAGGCGGCGTAAATCAGGGAATCAACTTTTTCCTCACTGAGTTTTACCTGCTGAAACGCAAACGTACTGTCCGGCAGAAGGATGGCCAGGCTGAAAAGTACAAAGGCTGCAATACGTGAAAACCGTCTGCGCATGATCTGATCTCTTGTGTTAAATGACTTACCTGCAATTAACTAAATTGCCGTCAGTCTTACAAGCGGAATAAGCGCGTATCTCTCATTTAATCAGCAACATTCTCTGCGAAAGCACAACCGGTGATGCCGCGCTAAGGTTCGCACCCGAAACCTGAAGCCGCGCAATGTACACCCCGCTCGCCAGTCCCGCTGCGCTGAACATGGCCGTGTGATCTCCCGCGTGCCGACTGCCGTTAACCAGTTCCGCCACGCGCTGTCCCTGTATGTTGAAAATCTCCAGCCTGACCGACGAAACCTCAGGCAGTGTGTAGCGAATCAGGGTCGAGGGGTTAAACGGGTTAGGATAATTGGGATGAAGCTGCGCTTTTGACGGCCGGTTTACATCATGTTCGGTTGATGCAATTCCGGCTATGGCGAAGCGGGATGTGCTCTTCGGGCCATTGCCAATCTGATTTATGCCCCGCACGCCCCAGTAGTAGGTCCTGAATTTTTCGAGATTATTCGGTTCGAGGGAAAGGCCGGAAATTCCCGATGCTGAAAAGACGATCTGATTAAACTCAGCGTCCTCAGATACAAATACCTCATAGCTCTCGGCATAGGTGGATGCCTCCCAGGCGAGCAGAACGTCGCTCACTTCATCAACAGAGGCGTCCTCCCCGGGCAAAAGGATGAGCGGGGCTGCCGGCGTTACATCCTCCGTTAACGCTCTGAATGCGTTTACCCGGCCGGTGCCCAGGCTGCTCTCAAAATTCGGGTTGATATCGTAGATGTCATCCGTGGTTTCCATGATTCGGTGAATAAGATCGCGGTTTTTGATTCCCGGATTATCCGAGGCAATCAGCGCAGCGATTCCGGCAACGTGCGGAGCCGCCATCGACGTGCCCTGCCTGAAGGAGTACATCCCCCTGCTTTCTGAATCTGTACTGTAAACGCCCTCGCGATTCCCGGGGCCCCGAAGTTCGCCGCCGGGAGCAGAGACATCCACATGCGGGCCGTAGTTGGAGTACCACGATTTTTCATCGCGGTGATTCGTTCCGGTTACGCTGAGCACTGGCGGATAGGCCGCAGGGTAAAAAAGATTGGTGGTATTGTTGTTCCCCGCAGCGAATATCGCAACACCACCTGCAACGGGACCCGTTACGTTTCCGTCTTCATCATAGCCGGCATTTTGGATAAAATAGTCGATGGCATTTTCAACGATTTCAGGAAAAAATCCCACTGTATTATACCCCCAGCTGTTACTCGAAATTACGGCGCCGTTGTCTGCGGCATAGATGAATGCGTTGTGAAATCCTCCGTTTGCCCCGCTTGCAAAAGCGCGCGCAATCATCAGCCTGATTCCGTTTCCTGAACCATCTCCACCTGCTACGCCGGCAACTCCTGTAACGTTGAAACTCTCGGCGGCTATAGTTCCGGAACTGTGCGT
>PXAI01000277.1 GCA_003567135.1 Balneolia bacterium
GGAAGAGATCGGTTTTGCTTGAGAGGATTTCATAGGCTAAGGTTTTCCCTGAGGTCGAACCGTGGAGCCTGAAAAAAGTGTGGAGATTTTGATGGGCTGGCCTGGCTGACCTCTGGTGTGTATTAATTTAGAATTAGAATTAGACCAGATAGGATGCCAGGAATCGACAGCAGAATACTAATGTCGATTAGAATGGTAATCAGAATAATGACGGGCAGAATGCTTAGTACAGCGATACCCCAGAAGAATGGAGCCAGAATCTCAGTGCTCAGGATTGAGCCTGCGATTGCTTCTGTTATATGTAATGAGTGGTTACTCAAATTAGCAGTTATTTACATTCTGATTACACTTATCAAACAAGCAATTTTTTTTATTGATGTCAATGAAAAGTAAGATGCATGCCCTGAAATAGTGTGGTTTAGGGTGATTTTCGATTTATTTAATTTTGGTATTTATCATTAACTACTAATTAAATTAATAGTAATCCTCTCAGCAGCTAATAACGATCAATACTAAAAGCGCTTTTATAATTATTTTCGATGTATTTTTAAAAAAGTCACTTTTTTCTCGATTTTCGTCTCTTTTTTATCCTTTTTCAGCCCAAATCATAGCGCGATCTGACTCGTCTGAACGGCGTTGGACGGCATGCTTCTCTCTTGTGCCCTGAAAACGGGATCTGTAAAATATCCCCTGAATTGTTATTTATGTGCCGAGCGGTGTAGTCGGCAACTCCTGGAAAACTGCTCTACAAATCAGTTACGCATCCGCTGGAAGCCGGTGAAACGAGTTTGCGGTATTTATGCAGTGCACCCGATTTAATGTCTGATTCCGGCCTTTTCCAGTTTTTCCTTCTCTGTTCATACTCAGACTCACTCACATTCGAACTAATCGTTTTGGCATCGGCATCAATAGTAATCGTATCTCCGTTTTGAAGCAGCCCGATCGCGCCGCCTTCCCAGGCCTCCGGACAAACGTGCCCTACCACAAAGCCGTGCGTTCCGCCCGAGAATCGTCCGTCTGTGATTAATGCGACACCTTTTCCGAGTCCGGCGCCCATAATCGCGGCCGTTACTTTTAGCATTTCCCTCATTCCGGGTCCGCCCTTCGGGCCTTCATACCGAATTACAACCACATCGCCCTTTTTTACCTGTCCGTTTTGGACACCTTCAATACATGCTTCCTCCGATTCAAACACATTGGCCGTTCCCTCAAACCGGACGCCTTCCTTGCCGGTAATTTTGGCAACGCTGCCTTCCGGCGCCACATCACCATATAAAATATTCAGGTGGCCGGAGGATTTAATGGGCCTGGAAACCGGAAATACGATGGATTGATTTTCGTGCAAAGCAGGGAGTCCGGCGAGGTTTTCTTCAAGCGATTTGCCGGTAACGGTCATGCAGCTGCCGTCCAGGAAACCGTGTTCAAGCAGCAGTTTTTGCACTCCGGGAACGCCGCCTGCTTCGTGCAGATCTTCCATCACATACTTGCCGCTTGGTTTCAGATCGGCTATGTAAGGGGTGCGGTCTGATACGTGCTGGAAGTCATCAATCGTAAATTCAATTCCGGCCGTTTGGGCGATGGCTAAAATATGGAGCACCGCGTTTGTGGATCCCCCGAGCGCAATGACCACCGCCACCGCGTTTTCTATCGAGCTTCGGGTTACGATATCCAGCGGTTTCAGGTCAGATTCGAGCAGGTTCCGGATGGTATGGCCGGCTTTTTTACACTCCTCGGTTTTCTCATCACTCTGGGCCGGCGTACACGAACTGTAGGGCAGGCTCAGGCCAAGCGTTTCAATAGCCGATGACATCGTGTTAGCCGTGTACATACCTCCGCACGCTCCCGGTCCCGGACACGCGTGCATCAGCACCTCTGAATAGGCGCCTTCATCGAGTTTTTCCTGCAGATATTCACCGTACGCCTCAAAAGCAGAGACGATATCGAGCTTTTTCTTACCGAGCGCACCCGGCTTAATCGTTCCGCCATACAGCATAATCGACGGCCGGTTCAGCCGGAGCATAGCCATCACGCTGCCGGGCATATTTTTATCGCAGCCGGGAATAGCAATCAGCCCGTCGTACCACTGCGCACCCATGACGGTCTCGATAGAATCCGCAATGACCTCCCGTGACTGAAGCGAGTATTTCATTCCCTGCGTGCCCATCGAGATACCGTCGCTCACGCCAATCGTGTTAAAAATAAATCCGACCATTTCGGCATCGGTCACGCTTTTTTTAACGTCAAGCGCCAGGCTGTTCAAATGCATATTGCACGGATTTCCTTCCCAGCCCATGCTCGCAATCCCAATCTGCGCCTTTTTAAAATCGTCCCGTGAAAGTCCGGTTGCGTGCAGCATAGCCTGAGATCCGGCCTGTGATTTATCCTCAGTAAGCCGGCGGCTCCAGCGGTTCAGTGGTTTTTTACTCATAGCGATATTGAATCGGGTGATGTCTTGGGAGTTGAGTGCTAAACTCGGTTATTATTTGGGATAAATCCACAGGAAAATTTTTGCGGTAAGACTTTGGCTGATAAAATCTGGAGCAGAGTAAAGTTGTACTTTGATTTTAAATCGTGTTGATCATCTCCACTTAAGAAAACTTCTAAAGCACAAAGTCAGTAAAATTCTGCCTGTTGATCAGCTCCCAGCTCGCGTTACTATACGTTTCGGTCCATTCCTTCGGTGCCTTAACTTTCTTGCCGGAGCCCCATTTGAATTCGTAACCATTTAAACGGCCGCCTGTTTCTTCGATTAAGTCGATTTTCTTTTGGTCGTAGGTGCGCCAGTAGTAGTAATTGACGGGTTTATTTTTGAACGCATTGCGCTTCAGGCGCTCGACGAGCAGGAAGTTTTCCCAAAGCTGACCCACATCATTGCGCATATCC
>PXAI01000338.1 GCA_003567135.1 Balneolia bacterium
AATGATGATATTATTGACCACTTCTGCGGTGGTAAACGGCACGTTGAACGAGTTTGCAAGCGCCAGGCCGCCAACCTGCGTAAATTCAGGATCACCGATAATCATGTTATCGCGAATGATAATAGGCTCGCCGTCAACGCCGGGGCCGAGGTTCAGCTGCGGACGATTTGTGTTGGCCGTTCCGTTTCCAATAAAGGTGTTCCCGATTATAACCGGAGAAGCGGCAACGTTCGCACCGGATGAAATTGCCGCCCATGCGTTTCCTTCAAACGTACAGTTTTGTATGAGCGGGCCGATATTGCTGTAGTTAACGGCTGCCGAAAAGTTTGTCCCCGCTGCGTGATGGCTTATCGTACACTCCTGAAACACCGCAGGCGTGCTGATCAGGCGAACGCCAAATCCGTACTGAATGGTGGTATTTATGAAGAGGGCTTCTTCAGCATCCTCAAAGCGGATGCTCTCGAAGTTATCATCCGGATTATTGGTACCAATCGAGGTAAACACAATCTGATCACCCGGTTCTGCCACAGAAAGCAATGCCCCAAAAACGGTTAAACGCACTCCGGCGGCGACGCGGATCGTATGATTTCCGGTGATTTCGAACGTATCGGTTGCCGAAATGGTGAGAGCATCATTTATAAAATATTCTCCTTCATCTTCAGTGACCACTCCGTCAGAGTTTTCTACCAGAAAATCGAGCGTGATGACCAGATCATCACCCGGGGTTGTGTACTGAGCGTGAAGCGCAGGTGATAAAAACAGTAATAGTATCAGTAATGCCTGTATCGTTTTTTTCATGTTAAATAATATTGATTAGAGATAAGTATCTGATGCGAAACAGATGATTTGGGGTTAAGATATTGGTGTGCAGAAGTTTGCCAAGTCCGTTCTAAAAATAAGACAGTCAGCCAATAAATCACAGAATATTGTTGCACTGAAACCGCCAAAGCTAATTCGCCACATCATTTTTTCTGAACCTGTACATCACTGAAAACCCTTGCTCTTTTATTATCGTTTCAAAAAAGAATCCGAATCAGGCCGATAAAGGTTTTTCCTCATTTTGATATATTGGGGCTCGCTTAATTTTAATCTGCTCCTAAAACAAATCATGTCAGAATCATCCCCAAAAAAAGGCCGCGTCATTCAGTCAACCGGAAAATGGTACAAAGTTCATCTTTCTGATACCGGTGAAATTGTTCAGAGCCGACTGCCCGGAAAGTTCCGTTTACGGGGGATGAAGCAGACCAACCCGATTGCCGTGGGTGATATGGTGGATGTAATAATTCAGGATGATGAAAGCGGGCTGATTGATGAGATTCACGACCGGTTCAACAAAATCACGCGACAGGCTACGCACGGAAAAAAAGGTGAGCATATCCTGGTTTCCAATGTAGATCAGGCGTTTGTGGTGCAGGCAGTGGATCAGCCGAAATTTCGCACCGGATTCATCGATCGTTTTCTGGTGACCTGCGAAGCGTACGACGTGAAGCCGAAAATCATCCTCAACAAAATTGACCTCGGTACAGATGAACTCGCGCCGGAAGTCGCCATGGTGATGGATGTGTACGAAGGACTCGGCTATCAGGTCATTCTTACCAGCATTTTCGATCAGGATTCACTGGAAAAACTGGCGATGCTGATTAAGGATAAGGTATCCGTTTTTATTGGTCCGTCAGGAACCGGGAAAACGAGTATTCTGAATCACATCGAACCGGAGATTGAGCGTCCGGTGGCGGAAGTTTCGAAATTTTCAAATAAGGGGCGCCACACCACCACCTTCGCCGAGCTGCTGCCGCTTTCGATCGGAGGGTGGATCGCCGACACTCCGGGAATACGCGAATTCGCGCTGGTTGATTTTGAGCCGGCCGAGCTGTCGCTTTATTTTCCGGAAATGGCGGAGCGCCGGGAGGAGTGCAAGTACTACAATTGTACCCATCTCCACGAACCGGGCTGCGCGGTCATGCAGGCATGGAATGACGGGCTGATTGCAGCGAGCCGCTACGACTCCTACATCAACATGATTGAAACGCTTGACGATGATAAAGGATCGGCCGGAAGCCGGAAGTGGGGAAGGTAAGTTTCTTAATCCTGCCTGATTTCCTTCAGTGCCCTTTTTATAACACGGCGGTCTTCCTCCGATAACGTTCGTGTCATGGATTCGAAAACCTCACTGTTGAACTCGTCATCCCGGTCGCTCACGAAACTTTGGAGCGTTTCGATCACGAAGGAATCAGCGTCAGAACCGGGATTTCTGATCTCATCCAGACGGAGGTACCAGGGCGCTAACGTCATAAACTTCATAGCCGGCGACCAGCACATTTCGATACCAAGTGAGTCATCGGAAAAGTTTCCCTTCAAATTTCTGAGCTCATAGTAAATTCCGGTTGAGGCTGTTTCGAGAACGGAATGACTGTCCGGCGTTTCTTCAGATTTATAGGAATCCGGATCGTGATTCTTCGCAAATTCGATCAGATCATATTCGGTGATTTCATCCCCGTTAACTTTCCAGGACTGCATTTCTGCCCGGCAGATCGTTTCATCATCATACAAAACCTCCCAGCGGATTTTGTGGATATGGCCAAATGATCCAAAAAAGAGATTATAACCGATCACCTCAGGCTCCTCTCCGCCCACTTCCTGATCACCTGACCAGGCCAGAAAAACGGTATCCGTCACTTTTTCCTTAGGATGATACAACGCCGCGTAGTAGCCCACTCCCACCATGCCTGACGATCCGTAAATCAGGAGTTTACGCTTTTCATCCGCATCAATTCTGTACTTCGGAACGTAGGAGGAGAAATACGATTCATGGGGATAATACTTATTTATCCCGTATTTCCTGATCAGCCCGGCCGGAATTACTCGCGTGTCACGCTCATAAAAGCCGGGAGTGTCGAACGATTCAAGCGCATTTTTTGGCTCAAATAAACTCAGAAAATCGGGCCGTTCAGGTGCCCGCTCCTCCAGCTCTGTAATGAGGTTTACATTTGCACGATCGGTTTCGGTCAGCGGCTCCGGTTCATCCAGCGGCCGGTACCAGGTCCAGTCGCGGGCATCTGGCGCGTAATCCTGGGTGAAATATTCATGTAAATCAGGTGATTCAAACCGGACGCCCCGATTCGCAAAAACCGCGTTTCTTATCACACGAAGCTTTGCGGGAGAAAATTTTTCAAGCGCTTCAAGCGCCCCGGGATGCTGTGAAAAATCCGTTTCCTGCTCAATTATAAACCGTTCTACAAAGAACTCCGGCGACTGTTCCTGGCCCAGATACTGCGCGGCAACTGCCCCGGGCTGGATAAAGATTAATATTTTGATAAGGATTAAAGACAGTCCGAAACAGCTCAGATTTTGGAATAAGCGTCTGGCGGATGTCACGCTTAATAAACTCATATCAAGACCTCAGATTTTTACATCGTCGAAAACTATTTATCTCGTGTAATAAATATAGCGAAGTACGGCATTTTTAAAAACTTGCCAGACATTGGCTGTCATATAGTTACAGTTTCTAGCCTCAAAGCTGGTTTTCAGGATCATTCTCGCTTTTTTTATTTACAGCACATGGTTTATACAAATTCACAACTACGTAAATTTTGTAAAAGATATTTTAAATTATTATTCTCCTCAATCTTCTTTACCACCATAGCGAATTGTTGTGCGTTTTTTATTCTGTTCATTTAATTAACCTGTTATGCATTTTAACTACACCAAAATTTGGGTCTGCACCTTACTAATAACTCTTTCGTTAAGTTTGGCTTCTTACTCTCAGCAGCCATCCTTTTCGCATCAGCCCGGATTTTACAGCTCCGGATTTGATTTAACCATCAGCTGCCCCGTCGACTTCCCAACTCCCTGGGTTACGTTCGACGGATCTTTTCCCGGGCCTGACAATCCCGAATCTGAGCCGGCTAATGGCGCTATTTCAATACAGGACCGAACCGGTGATCCGAACGTGTTTTCAGTTATCCCACTAAATAACGGAGATGATAATATTCCCGACTGGCTGCCTCCTGTCGGTAATGTTGATAAAGCGACCGTAGTTGGTGCAGTCTGCGTCGATGCGGCAAATGAACTCACCGAAATGAAGTTTCAGACCTTTTTTGTAGGCCTTGATGACTATGCGAGTCATGACCTTGCGATAATTTCTATCATTTCACCGCCAGACAGTCTGTTTGGTGAAGAGCGTGGCATAATGGTTCCCGGTGTAAACTATCAGGAAGGTTCAGGTACCTCTGGTAATTATTTTCAACGAGGTCTGGAATGGGAAAGGCTGGTACACATAGAGTTCTTTGAACCCGGCGGTGAATTAGGCTTCGGACATTATGCGGGCGCACGCATTCACGGTAACTTTTCTAGAAGCTACCCCATGAAAAGCATCCGGCTGTATTCCCGCTCAGATTATGGTACATCGCGTTTTGAATATCCGATTTTTGAGGATCAGCCGGTTCAGCGATACAATCGCTTCATCCTCAGAAATTCAGGTCAGGATTTTGAAAGCCTGATGCTTCGTGATGCGGTTTCTCAACAGTTTTTTCGAAGTCTGGATGTCGAAACACAGGACTACAGGCCTGCGGTAAAGTTTCTAAACGGTGAGTTTTGGGGGATTTTTAACATCCGGGAATTTTTCAATCGCCACTATTTTGACAGAGTTCACGGCATAGATCGTGATAAGCTCGATTATCTTGTTTTTGAATTCAACAGTTCCCCCTCCGTTAACGATGGCGACCGCGATTTCTACAATGAAATGCTGGACTTTGCTGTTGAAAACGACCTCAGCGATGCCGACGCTTTTAATGAGATTTCAACCATGCTGGATACTGATGATTTTATAGATCAACTTGTAATTAACATTTACAGCTCAAATAACGACTGGCCAGCCTCGAACCAGCGGATATACAGAAAACGGACAGATTTTACCCCCGGGGCAGGAACGAAAGACGGCCGTTTCCGCTGGCTGATTAATGATCTTGACCGCAGCTTTGGTTTATTTAACCCTGCATCGCATAACAATCTTCAAAGAATGTTTACGGATTCATGGTACAACGTGCTTTTTCAGGTGCTGCTCGAAAACGATGAGTTCAAAGATTCCTTTATTAACCGCCATGCAGATTTCATGCACAGCTACCTGAAGCCTGAACATGCGCACCAGATAATTGACGCCGCGGCTGAGCGAATCGAAGCCATGATTCCGCTGCACGTGGAACGCTGGCAATATCCGACTTCGGTTTCAAGCTGGGAAGGCAGAGTAAATTCTTTCCGAAACTGGATCAGCAACCGTCCGGAAATCATGCAGCAACAAATTATTGATCAGTTTGATCTGGCCGGAACAGCAGGTTTTACGCTTGATATCAGCGAAACCAATGCGGGTATTATCAGGCTGAATTCTATAAAAGTTTCCCCGGAAACCGACGGTATCGGAGAAAATTCCTATCCGTTTGACGCAACTTATTTCGCCGGAATTCCCGTAAGGCTTGAGGCCATTCCAAACGCAGGCTACCGCTTCGACGGCTGGGAAGGTCTTGATGCTGATGGCCCGGTTGCATTCGCCGATCCGGCCGGTTTAGATAACGTTACGGCCGTTTTTGCATTTGAACCGTTCGAGGGTGATGAGATGAATCCCGTTGCGTGGGATCTTTCACAGGGCAACTATGAGTTCAATTTCTGGGATCAGCTTGAGCCGGCCGGCACATTCCCGACGAGCATGATTTTCCAGCAGTCAGATCTGACCGACCCGCGTCTTGAGGATGAGATGACCTCCCCTTACGATGTTCCTGAGGATGAGTATCACGAAGATGATCAGGAAAGCATCGGTTTTCCCTACAACCTGACGCGCAGAACGCGCATCAACGGGCTTGGCGATCGCGGCATTTCGTTCATAAATACCGGCCGCGGACGCGATTTGGGCGCAGCTGTGCTTGCGCTGGATACGCGTGATGTTGATCAGGTTTACGTCTCATTCCGTGCCGGAACCGAAGATCCGAACAGCAGGATTTACGGACTGAGGCTCCAGTACAGAGTCGGTACGCAGAATTCTTTCGAGGATGTGATACACAACGGAGTTCCGGTTGAATATATACGAAACGAAAACGCGGGACATTCCACCATATTCAGGAACATCCCGCTGCCGGCCGATGCGGTTGGCTTGCCTTATGTGCAGATTCGCTGGAAATATCACCACATTGAGGAAAACAGCGGGCCGCGCGCCGAACTTTCACTCGGCGATGTTGTGGTTTCCGAAGAAATCTTTGTTTCCATCGGGGATGATGCCGGTTCAGAAGTTCCGATGGCGCTAAATCTCCACCAAAATTATCCGAATCCGTTCAACCCAGTTACGCAGATTAGATACGATTTACCCGAAGCCACTGATGTAACTCTGGAAGTGTTCAACGCAATCGGCCAGCGCGTGGCGGTACTTGTAAACGGCCACCAAAATGCCGGGAATCACATCACCAGTTTTGATGCATCTACCCTGTCGAGCGGCGTGTATCTGTACCGGATTACCGCAGGAAATATGGTGCAAACGAGAAAGATGATGTTGGTTAAATAATTCAGATTCGTAGCGGAGCGAAGAACCGCGCAGCGCTTTCAGAATGAGAGAATTCAGAATTGGCGGGTTCGAGTTTTAAAATTGATTCACCGGTATTTCCAGATCTGTAGGGGCAGGGCGTGCCCTGCCCCTACAGTATTGTTTATTTATAATTTGAAGCAGAATAATCCTGCTGCATCCACCCAAATTTTATTGACTCCTGGGTAAGGATTTTCCTCATAAGGCGGATGTCTTTTTTTAGTACTGGATACTTTATGGGCTATTTAAGAAGTCGCAGATCGAAATAGAATTTTTCGTGTTTGAGGATTTTCACCTTTTGATAGCCGGGATGCGCGCAGTTGAGAATGACGTTATATGATGTGTGAATAATGCTGCTGGGGACTTTCAGCGCGATGGTCTTGTTTTCATCAATCCAGTTTTGGCCAATTTCGGATAGGATTGTTGGTGCGGGATATTGGTACCAGTTTGGCGGCAAATCTGCGGGCTCGAGTTTCGAAACAGATTGTTCGGGTATTTCCAGTGACAGAATATCAAGCTCTGGAGTGATCATCGGGGGAATATGAACGATGTTTTCGAGCAGCGCGATCTCCTTGCTTTCCCCGGTATATAAAACCGGCGTTCCTTTTTTATTCCATCTTCCGGGATACAGCGCGGCGCCCCTTCCACTGATATCGCCAGCCCGCCTGCGGTTTGTTATTCGATAAACAATCATGCCCCTCAGCTGTACACGCCATGCTCAATTCTGCCAAGCAAATCACTGACTTTGGAAACTCCGCCCGGAATTTCGAGTAATTTCCTGGGCTGTAGTCCGCCTAATGCGGTATTGGGAAGATCAAGCCATTTAAAAAAGTTTTCACGGCTCTCAAATACTTCGATTCCATAAAGAAACAGATCAGCCAGTTCAAAAAGCTGGACCGAATAGTTTCTTTCGAGAATTTTATTCTCGCGAATCCATCTGTAAATAGTTGGTTCGGATACATTCAGAAGTTCAGCCGTAAAGCCACGTGATAAGCTGAAGTACTTTCTAAAATTGCCAATTATCTGAGCCGGTAAGCCTCTGGAAGCAATCGTGATAAAATCAAACGGGCTTCCAACTACAGCGCGAAGATTCTTCTCACCAAAAACTTTATTCAGCTCCTGATATCGGATCGTTGTAGTGGCGGTGACTTCCATTGCGTTTTTTTGATAATATATATTATTATATGATCTAATTTATGAAACCTGGTTGGGAAGCGCAAGAATCCGGGCGGATTTAGAAATACAGTTTGTGTGATATTTGGTATGAAGATCATACATATGGACACTACGGAAGAGTCAACCAACCGGCGCATCCGTACAAAAGTTAACGACGCATTAGCGAGAAGTTCGTTTCCAAAATCAAAAGCGAATTGCTGATCTCGGATCGCTTATATAACTTCTCTGCATCCAATAATTCACCGATTTTTAACCCAACCTTCCTCTCTATGAAACGTGAGCTGATCCGCTATTTACTCCAGGGACTCATTTTTATTGCTCCGATTACGATCACGCTGTATATCATTTTGCGGCTTACCTTTTTTCTGGATGTTTCGCTGCGGTTTCTGCTCGCCTACCTGATCGGTCCGACCATCCCCGGCCTCGGTATTGTAATGATGATTTTGCTGCTGATCGTCATTGGATACCTGGCGCAGTCGTATATCGGCCGGCCTCTGAAAAATGCGCTGGATGCATTCATATCGCGGGTGCCGATTCTGAATCTGATCTATTCCGCTTTTTCTGATCTGTTTTCGTCTCTTATCGGATCGGAGCGAAAATTCAACAACCCGGTGATGGTTAAAGTTAATCCGGTAACAAATCTCGAAAAGCTTGGTTTTCTCACGGAAGAAAACCTCGAAGCGCTGGATGAACTCGACAAAGTCGCCGTCTATTTCCCGCACTCATACAATTTTTCCGGCGAAATGTTCATCGTACCCCGCGAACAGGTACGCCCGATAGATGTCCCGCCCAGCGAAGCCATGAAATTCATCGTATCAGGGGGGATAACGGAGTTAAAAAGGGTAGATTAACCGCAAAGGACGCAAAGTAAAATCTGCACTTGATTTGTGATGAGCGTATAAATACCAAATTTTCGCGTTACATGCGGTAGAAATCAAGTGTTAACCGCAAAGGACGCAAACCTAAGCAAGCCCGCTTATGGATACTTAAATTTCATCCTTTGCGGCCAGCCTTCCCTTCGCGTCCTTCGCGGTTAATCTTCTTCTTCACTCTCGCCGTCCGAAGAAATACACCGGGGATTCTCCGATTTCGGCCTGGACGAGTCCTTCGCTGCTTTGCTGGAATTCGTGGCGGGGTGCCGGGCCGTCTTCCGTAGCCATACCTTCGGCGCGTTCAATTACGCCGGGGAAAAACATGGTGCGAAGCTGAACCGGATTCACATCTCTCGGCTGGGTTTTTCCGGTGGGCTCCCAGGCAATCCACGCGAGTTTTTCGGGATCATCCTTGTGTACGAATTCGTAAATATGCAGTTCGTAGCTGTCGCGCATAATCACATGATTGAAGTGATAATCCCCTAAAGATTCCTGTAACTGGCGAAGCGCGAAAAAGCTTTTCTTCGGCTCATTAAACCGCATAATCCCAGACGCGCCGTGATATCCGTGGCGATCTTCATCGTTAAACCAGAATACGTAACCGCGCTCAACGCCGAGATTCATAAATTCGAAAACCGAGCGAACCAGCCACTGTGCCTGAACCAGTTCCGTTACGTTTTCCCAGCCGGTTCTTGGTGAACGTCCGGCCGCAGTTCGCGCAGCATCGTAGCCGAATTCACCGATCCAGATCGGTTTACCGGGCGCATGACGATCCCGCCAGCGTTTGGTTTCGCGGATGGTCTGCAAATAATCAGTAGAGCGGCTTTCGGGCCAGGTGCGGTGCTGGGTCGGGTACGGGCCATCCATCGAATAGACGTGCATCTTTATCACATCAAACAGATCGGTGTAATCCTCAAACATCTGAAGCGGCAAAATGTGCGGATTGGTTTGTCCCGCCGTAACGGCCGGAGTTACAATTTTCAGATCAGGATCGCCATCGCGCAGGCCACGCACCAGATGCGGAAACATCCTTGCATAATCTTCCTCATCCCAGCTGGGCGTGGGCTCGTTGCCAAGCTCCACCGAGCCAATCAGATTATGGCCGTTGGGGCCGAAAAACGATGCAAACGCTTTACCGTAGTTGTATGCATCCTCCTCCAGATTCGTCCACTCATCAGGCAGCATGTGGACAAACATCAGGCTTGCGCTTGTCGTGAATCCGTGGTCGATCCAGCTTTGGTAAATTTCCTGCCAGTTGAAATATCCGTCGAAATCGCCCACTTTCCCGCTCTGATCCTCCCAGGTAATGTGCTTGCGCGCCATGGGAAACGTAGTCGGATTAGAGGTATCATCGCCTACATCCAGATCAAACGCGTGATAATCCCTCACATGCCTGAAAACCGGCGAAAACAGCTCGGGTTTGAACTGAATATTGTAGGTATTTATCCCCAGAAATTCTGAAACCGTGGCCGGACGGTTCTCATCATTTTGCGGATTTGCAGACAGAAAATCCGCAGTGGCGAACAGAAACAGAAGAGCTAAAATCAGACGCATATTGAGATCAAAAAATAAAATTAAACGACTTCACCTGTAACGGCGTTAACTACAATAATTATATATGAAGTAATGCTTTATCAGGATTTTTACCGTACCGGCCGTCAAACTGATAAAAATATCGAAATTTTGTATACTAATTAACCCGTTTGAAATGACCATAAGGTTATATTTTCTATTAACTCATACTGTTACCCCAATCCGACATGCGCTCGATTTTTTCGGCTACTTTAGTTTTTATGCTCTTTTCATACCCCGTTTTTGCCCAGTCTCAGCTTTCCCTTTTTGAAACTCAGGAACAGACAATCATCACCAGAGATATGCCCGATGCTGTTCAGCTTTCTGATCATGAAATCAGGCAGGCTCAAATTACGCTGAACAGGGAAGCTCTTTCACAGGTCCGTATTAAGGATCGCGTCAGCGCAGATCTGTTCGGTGAATCGTACGAATTTACCGTTTCGCGCGTCACGCAGCATCCGCACGGAGCTGAAACGCTGATCTCCCGGTCTGCAGAAAACGAACAGCAGTTTTTTATCGGCTCGTGGAGCAACGGTAACTTTATGGGCAACGTGCTGGATTACGATCAGAACCGGTTTTACACGATTCGCTACGATTACGAAACAGGTGAGCAGAAACTGCAGGAAATCAGTTTTGCCGAAATGGATGTAATCGCGTGTGATATTTCCGAAGTTCTTGAAATTCAGAATGAAATTGAGCGGGAATGGGATGAGAATCCGGCGCTTCGCCAGAACAATGTACCTCAGCTGCCGCGTCCTGTTTTGCAGGATGAGAGAACTGAAATCGACGTTCTGCTGGTATACACGCCCGCCGCTGCGAGCTGGTCGAATTCCTTTGAAGGCAGTATAGAAAACTCTGTCGCGCTGATGATGGGCATGTCGCAGCTTGCGATGGATCTGAGCGAAACCAACATCGACTTCCGGCTTGTCGGCCTTCGCGAGGTTAACTATACCGACGATACCAATTCGGATATTTCCTCAGTCACGCATCTTCGCAGGTTCACCTCTTCGCCCAGCTTTTCTCTCGGCTCTGATTACGATGGCTTCATGAATGAAGTACACACCTGGCGCGATAATTACGGCGCCGATCTGGTAGCCATGCTGGCGCGCGTCAGCGACGTTGGCGGACTCGCATGGCTGCTCAACAGCACTAACGGAAGGGATGAATTCGCGTTTTCCCTCAACCGGATCCAGCAGCTGACCACTTCATTCACACTGGTTCACGAACTGGGCCACAATATGGGAAGCCACCACAGTAGAAATCAGAATCAAAATCCGGCCAATACTAATAATGCCATTTTTGAATATTCGACAGGCTGGCGGTGGAATGGCGACAACGGTGCTTCTTACGCCAGCGTTATGACCTACGACGAGGGATCAATTCCCGCACCGCTTTTTTCTAATCCTGACGTGATGTGGGGCGGAGCTCCGAGCGGCACGCAAACCGAAGCTGACTCACCGGGCCCGGCAAATAACGCCGAATCACTCCGGAATATAAAGGACGTAATTTCTGCGTACAGACCAACGGTGGTTGATCCTCCCGTCTTTTCGAGTGATCCTCTGATTGTTGCCAATCTGGATAACAACGAGACGGAAACGGTCACTTTTACGATTACCAATCAGGGAGAATCGCGACTTAACTGGACCGCATCCCTTGAAGCTGATGAAGGCCAGTACGGCGCCGGTTCTGTGCTGAATGAGGTGCAGTTTTCTCAGGATGAAGGCTTTGAAACAGGAAGCTATAACGGCCACAACGGCTGGGTTCTTCTTGGCGAAGTGGGTGAGTTTGAAATCTCTGACGATAACCCGGTAAGCGGCAATCAGCACCTGAGGATCCCTCCGGCCGGCGCATCAACCTGGCTTGGAGTTGGCAGCCCGTTTTATTTTAATCTGAACGGCCCGGTTGAGTATTCGTTTGACATTTACATGCGTGAGAATCCCTTATTTCTGCTTCGCATACCAAAGCCAAACTCCCGGGGAATGGATGTCTACCTGAGGCCCGGCGAATTTGATGTGCGGATGAGAGAGAATCAGGAAGATGTGCTGACGTGGAATACGCGCCATAGCTTTACACGCGATGGATGGGTGCCGGTTCAGCTCGTAATGCTGCCCGGCCAGAATGAGATCATCCTGAGATATGACGGGCAGGAAGTCTTCCGTACTGAAACCGAAGGGTTTGATCTGGATGCTCCGCGCAGACTTTCGTTTTACCTGCTTGGCACCAACAATTCATTTCTGCCCACAGATATCGACAACCTTGTAATGCGCACCTTCGATGCTTCGATGGAATGGATATCACCGCTGTCGAAAAACACCGGCACGCTCGGCCCCGGTGAATCAAAGGAAATTACGTTTGATATCAGAGCCGGGAATCTGCCGCCTGATCTGTACGAGAAAAATCTTGTATTCGAGACAAACGATCCCGAAAACCGGATCGTAACCATCCCCGTAAATCTCTTTACTGAAGGATTTACTTCGGCAGATGAGCCGGAGCATCCGCAGTCTGTTTCGCTGAGTCAGAACTATCCAAATCCGTTCAACCCGACCACACAGATCA
>PXAI01000292.1 GCA_003567135.1 Balneolia bacterium
AAATCAATTCCATTACGTTTCAACAGGACTCGATCGTCTTTAACGTAAATGTATCTACACCAAATCCCTGTCATGAATATCACTCTTTTAGCGTTGAACCGGTCAGCACAGGATCACTGGTAACCGTTTATGCAGAACAAACAGCCGATTTATGCATATCCATACTGGGGGGCTTTACAAAAGACATAGAGCTCTCTTATCCCCCGTATTCCCCGCATACATTTACGTTTCACCGGCTGGCAGAAGGCACGGTGGATACGACGTTGACGTTTTGAGGGGCAGTTGAAGATGAAAAGAGAACAAATTTTGCGTCAGCGCCTGTTGCAGTGACGCGATGCATCGCGTCTTTTACGATACCACCAATCCTGCCTACCCGCGCTCCCGGCCACCAATCCGGTTAAACGCAAATTTCAGCGACACGCGGTGCGTAAAACCCAAATCGGACGACACGCCGGCGAAGCTGGTAAAACCATAGTCCAGATTAAATGCTCCAATTTTTAGTCCGGCGCCCAGCGTTGGGGAAGTGTAGATGCTGCCGCTTCGATCTGTGGCAAAGTCGGTAAGGCCTGTTCTGATAAATATCGTATCCATGTAGCCGGCTTCGAGGCCAATGTGGGGCTCGATACTCATCGAGCCCATGTTGATGTAGTACGTTCTGCGGTTTTCAAAACGAAAGTCGGCATCTACGGCGGCCATCAGGGAAAAATCATTCCAGTTGAACATGCGCGCCGCGCCGAGTTTTACGGTCGGGAGGATAATTTCGTTTTGTCCGGCAGGAATTTCGTCGTCAAAATCGTCTTCGAGTGCCTGAAGTTCCGATGCGTTCACCGACCAGTATTTCATCATGGTGGTGATGTCCATCAGGTTTACGCCGAACATCCAGTCGCCGGTGTGGTACATTGCGCCGATGTCAAGGCTATAGCCCCACGCGTCGGCAAAGGAACCGATCCGGCTGTTGAGGATTTTTACCGAGGCACCCCACGCGAGGCGTTCGTTAATCGCCGAACCGTATGAAATAAGAAAAGCGAGATCGGCCGCGCTGAATTCAGTGATGTAATCGTTCACATTTTCCCGCGGACGATTACGTTCACGATCCCAGGCGTTCAGGGTATTTTTGATATTATCGACACCCTGGCGAAAAAAACTAAACGCGATCCGGCCCTGCGAATTCGGCACCTGAAGCGCCACAGCACCATAATCGTATCCCACAATTCCGCCAAAACGCTCGGAGTGCATGTACGCAATTTCGGTGCCATCGAGCATGTGAAGTCCCGCCGGATTCCAGTAGCCGGCCGTAACATCGTGCGTGAAGGCGACATGAGCACCGCCCATACCAAGCGCGCGCGCGCCGCTGCCAACCGACATAAAATCATTTCCGTAGGAAACTCTCACAAAATCCTGGGCTTGTACAGGCTGTAAAGAGAAGGCTGAAATCAGTATCGCAAACAGTAAACGGAGAAAAAACTTCACAGAATTGGAGAGTAGAGATTGTGGATCGTAAAATTAAATATACGGTTCCTGGCTCGGGTTATCAACGAAATGAACAACTCAGGTAATTAACGCCCAACTCGTCATTTTGTTCCCGGGGATGTGAGCCAGCTCAGCGTATCTGCGCCATCGGGTTTCCAGTTTACAGGCGGCGTTTGAGCTTCTGAAAGTGATTCAAATTCATCCGCCGGATTGGTACTGTAAACCGACTGCAGGCCATGTATTCCTTTTTGATGCAGCGCAGATACTCGGGGATTATCAACCCGATTCCAGATAATCAGTCCGTCCTGGTTTTGACGCACTTTCGAGGTTATCAGTTGCCGTCCGGCAGATAAATGGCTAATTCCCACCGCGCTGAAATACGCCATTTCAAATTTCAGCGCTGCGGGAAACCCCGTTGAAGCCGGATTCGATTCAAGAAAATTGTTGATGTGGAATTCCAGATCAGGGATTGCCTCTTCCAACGAAATCGTACTAAAGACTTCGATAACCGATCGGCATCCGCGGCCTTCGTAACGGAGGATGGCTTCAGTCAAACATTGCCAGTCGATTGTTTCGGGATTTTCAAAAACGGCGACTGATTTATGCGCCGTGCGGATCAGCAAATCTGCACCTTCCGTCATCATCCCGGCGCCTGCTAACCTTTCGCGCACCACCGGATAAGTTTTCTCCGATCCGGTAAACATCACCTTATGTGCCTTCAATCCGTTGAAAAAATCCAGCGACGTGCTATACTGAATCATTTCATTCGGGAAGAACTTTCCTGCCGTTTTCAAAAATGAAGCCGCCAGGTACGGGTCTTTCCGGGATAGCTTTCCTCTGTAATAATGTCCCGATAAGAGAACTCCAAGAATATCCTGAAATCCGACCAGCGGCAGATTTCCGGCATGCAGCACCAGAACCAGCTCCGGTTCTACAGGTTTTTTAAAAGATTCATTCACCCAGCCAGTCAGCGATTCCGGCGTTACGCTTCTGCGGATGTGATCTAATGCAAAACGAATATCATGCTCGGGGAAAAGTCCCTCATCTGCCGTTTTTTGGATGGCGCGATTTAGTCCTGATTCAGATCCGTCAAGCCATTCCTGAACGGCTTCAGCAAGTAAGGCAGCTCTTTCCCTGGGATTCTGATATGTTTTCGTGATCTCACTCATCATCAATCAGAAAATTACATCCGCGGAGGTTTTCGGGATAATAGCGTCCCAGTACTTTGAACCTTTCCCCGTTTTTGATTCCTTTGTCGCCGGTGAGCAAAAAGCTACAGCTGTATAAATTTGCCAAATCAGTGATGCCAATCAGTCCCTCCTCGCCATCTGCCATCGCTTCCAGCGGATTTTCCGGATTTCTGATCGAGACCCGCATCCAGTGGGGACATTTGAACCACTCATCTCCGGTTGAGTACGCCTGGCTGAGCAGTTCGGTCATGCCGTATTCTGAGTGAACCTGACTTTCGGGAAGACCAAACGCCGCCGCAAGACTTTTATGTAAATCGCTGCGCGTCATTTCACGGCGGTGCGTTTTCATCCCGCCGGTTTCCATTATGACTGATCCTGACGGAAGCGAAACGGGAAACTGTTCTGCCATATCAATCAAACCGAAAGCAGCTCCGAAAAGTAGAATTTTGCGTCCGGATTTTTCAGCGGCCTTGATCAAATCCTGCGGAATTGGCTTTTCCAGCTCCAGGAATCGGCTGATGCCCGTTTTATCAGAGTTAATCAGTTCACGGATCATCCAGATCAGCGAGGAATTCGGGTTTTCGCTGTAACCGGGCGTGTATCCCAGAATCACAAAGTCATCCAGCTTATAAAATGTGTTTATCCCCCGGAAAATGCTTTCGCGGTAAACGGCACTGCTTAAAACGCGGTGCACAGAACGCTGGTTTTTCCCAGTGGATGTGGTTCCGCTGCTTCTGAATTCCAGCTCCGGTTTTTCCGCCCCGCGCACCCCAACAAACGCATCCCGAAACGCCTCAACCGGCAGTAACGGAACGGTATCGGGAGTTTGCGCTATTTTGTTTTCCACAGAAAAGCCGAGTTCATTCAGGAACTTCCGGTAAATCTCCACCTCTTCAAGCTGGTAGCTGAATACCTGCTCAAACCGTTTTTGGAACGGGATTGAGGCATCGAAGATGGAATTGGTTAGTGGCAATTTGGGGGCTATCCGGATTGAGGTTGATCTTCAGAGAGTGTTAAAATACGGAATGTAGGTTCATTTGGCGAAAAGGTGGGGATGGAGTAAATCCCAATTCGATTGTGTTAAACTGAAAAAGTTAGGGTTTCAATTCAAGCAAGTCGTTAATTAAATTTTATAACGATGAGATTTACTATAATTCTGACAAATGAATTCACCAAATACTCCAATTGAAAAAAATTCCGATATTCTCGGCGGAACTCCTGTTTTTACCGGGACAAGGGTTCCTGTGAGTACTTTTTTTGAATATCTGGAGGCTGGCAACTCACTTCATGATTTTCTTGAAGACTTCCCGACCGTTACCAAAGATCAGGCTATTCAAATACTTCAGAGTTCAAAAACTCTGCTGCTTCAAGGGCAGTAATTAAAAAAGGCTGCCCCGAAACCGGAGCAGCCTTTTTAATTTTTAAAACCTTCGTTCTGTTAAGAAAGAACAGCTTTCATGTACTCTTTTCTCATTTCGGCGATGGCCGTAATTGAGATTCCAACCGGACATGCAGCTTCGCACTCCTGGAAGTTTGAGCAGTCGCCGAATCCTTCTTTTTCCATCTGGTTAACCATGGCCACAGCGCGCTTTTTGCGCTCAGGGGCTCCCTGAGGCAGATGTGCAAGCTGTGAAATCTTGGCTCCCGTAAAGAGGGACGCAGAAGAGTTCGGACAGGATGCCACGCAGGCACCGCAACCGATACAGGTGGCATAATCCATCGCCAGGTCTGCTTCGTGCTTTGGAATCGGAATAGCGTTGGCATCGGGGGCATTACCTGTTTTAACAGATACGTATCCGCCGGCGGCCATAATGCGGTCGAATGCCGAACGGTCGACAACGAGATCCTTGATCATCGGGAACGCTCTGGCTCTCCAGGGCTCGATGGTTATGGTATCACCGTCGCTGAATTTACGCATGTGAAGCTGGCAGGCTGCGGTACGGAGTTCCGGACCGTGCGCCATTCCATTAATAACCAGATTACACGAACCGCAGATACCTTCACGGCAGTCATGATCAAATTCGATCGGTTCTTTTCTCTGCTCCATAAGCTGTTCGTTGAGAAGATCAAGCATCTCAAGAAAAGACATGTGGGGATTGACATCATCCATTGTATGATCCTCAAAAAAGCCTTTTGTTTCAGGGCCTTTTTGCCTCCATACTTTAAGATGAATCGTCATATTTTCGTTACTCATGATACTAATTCCTTATTTGTAGCTTCTTTGCGTAAGTTTAACATTTTCAAACACAAGATCTTCAACATGGAGCTCCTGTGGTTTTTCCGGCCCGGTATATTCCCAGGCGAATACTTTCGCGTAATTTTCGTCATCACGCTTGGCTTCGCCCTCAGGAGTTTGTGACTCCTCACGGAAGTGACCGCCGCAGGATTCACGACGCTCCAGCGCGTCTCTGGCCATCAGTTCGCCCAGTTCAAGGAAATCGGCCACGCGGAAAGCATATTCGAGATACTTGTTGTAGGTAGCGCTTTCGCCCGGGACAAACACGTTCTCCCAATACTCTTTGCGCAGCGCGCTAATCTGCGAGATCGCTTCCTTCAGGCCTGCTTCATCTCTGGCCATACCAACTTTATCCCACATTATCTTACCGAGTTCACGGTGGTATGCAAGAATCGTCTTTTCACCCTTAACATTCAGGAGTTTGTTAACTTCATCAACAACTTCTTTCTCTGCTTTATCAAAGGCTTCGTGGCTTTCGTCTACTTTCTCAGGATTATCTCCTGCGATGTAGTTACCCAGCGTGTAAGGAATTACGAAGTAGCCATCGGCGAGGCCCTGCATGAGCGCACTGGCACCGAGTCGGTTAGCTCCGTGATCTGAGAAGTTGGCTTCGCCGAGTACGAACAGGCCGGGCACGTTACTCATCAGGTTGTAATCAACCCAAAGGCCGCCCATTGTGTAGTGCACTGCGGGGAAAATACGCATTGGTACTTCATAAGGATTTTCGCCGGTAATCTTTTCATACATCTCAAAAAGGTTACCATACTTTTCAGCAATAGTGCTCTGACCATCGCGCTTGATCGCATCCCTGAAGTCGAGATAAACGGCGAGTCCGCTTTCGCCAACTCCCCTGCCTTCATCACACACGTTTTTGGCGTTTCTTGAGGCTACGTCCCTTGGAACGAGGTTTCCGAAGCTTGGATAAATCCGCTCCAGATAATAATCGCGTTCCTCTTCAGGAATCTCGTTCGGATGACGCTTGTCACCCTTAGCTTTCGGTACCCATACGCGTCCGTCATTCCGGAGACTCTCACTCATAAGCGTAAGCTTGGACTGATACTCACCGGATACCGGGATACAGGTTGGGTGGATCTGCGTAAAGTTCGGGTTTGCGAAAAGCGCGCCGCGTTTATGACAGCGCCATGCGGCGGTTACGTTAGAGTTTTTCGCGTTGGTGGAAAGGTAATACACGTTTCCGTATCCGCCTGTGCAGAGAAGAACGGCATCAGCGGCATGACGCTTAATTTTTCCGTTAACGAGATTTCGGGTGATGATCCCTTTTGCCTTACCGTCAATGACTACGAGATCCATCATTTCCTCGCGGGCATACATCTGAACTTTGCCTGACTGAATAGCCTGGCTAAGCGAGCTGTAGGCTCCGAGCAGAAGCTGCTGGCCTGTCTGGCCGCGGGCGTAAAATGTTCTGGAGAGCTGGGCACCACCAAACGAGCGGTTGGCAAGTGTCCCGCCGTATTCACGGGCAAATGGAACACCCTGCGCCACACACTGGTCGATAATGTTATTACTTACTTCTGCCAGACGATACACGTTGGCTTCGCGGGCACGATAATCGCCGCCCTTGATCGTATCATAAAAAAGGCGCCATACGCTGTCGCCGTCATTCTGATAGTTTTTAGCAGCGTTAATTCCACCCTGGGCCGCAATACTGTGCGCACGGCGGGCAGAATCCTGAATGCAAAATGCCTTAACGTTGTAACCCAGCTCAGCAAGTGAAGCGGCTGCGGATGCACCGGCGAGTCCGGTTCCGACAACAATTACGTTGTGTTTCCGCTTGTTGTTCGGGTTAACGAGCTTAATATTATTTTTGTGACTGGACCACTTTTCTTTCAATGGCCCTGGCGGGATATGTGAGTCCCATTTGAATGGCTTATAGTTTTTTGGAACTTCCATCACTATCCTCCGAATAGGTGTCTTAAGTAAATATAAATGGGGATAAACAGAAACCCTACACTAAGCAGTACGGCAACTATACCGCCTACGGTGTAGATAACCGGCAGTCGCTTCGGGTTAGATGCGCCGAGTGAAACAAACGCACTCCATACACCATGCTTGAGGTGAAAGCCGATCAGTACCATAACAGCAGTGTAGCCTAAAACAATCCATATATTATGAAAAGCTGTTTCCACGTGGCGCGTCAGGTCAACCATCTCTTCGCCGTTAATGGTGGTCATGTACGTTTCCGGGCTAAACAGATGGTACTTAAAGTGCATCACGTGCAGAATTACAAAAAGCAGGATGATGATTCCGGTAAAAATCATCGTTTTTGAAGCTGCATTCTGCTTGCTCGGGCCGCCCTTGGAATTATAATAATTGTAATTTTCCGGTCTCGACTGCTTTCTGCGGCGGTAAATGGAGATGCCGATGTAGGCATGTGCCAGAAAGAGTACAACCAAAATAATCTCGGCTATCCAGAGTAACGGGCCGAGTTCATGCAAAAAATGTGCGTATAAATTAAAAGCATCAGGATCCGGGCTGAACAGCGTCAGGTTTCCGGCCAGATGCGCAACGAGAAAGAGGGTAAGAAAAACGCCGGTGATCCCGGTCAGAATTTTCCTCCCTATCGTGGTCTGAAGCGCGTTAGATATGGAAGGCATGGAAATACTTGCTTGTTTGTTAATAAATAAGTGTATTGCTGGCAAAATATACACATTCGGAAAAAAAATCCGACCCAAAAAAGATCAAAACTGCAATGCGGTGTTTACGGATTTTCAGCCGAATAAAGTACATATTTTCAACTACCGAACTGTAATACTGCCAGCAATAATTACAGTCTGTTTAATATAATTAATTCTAATCCGATTATTAAATTATAGCGCTTATTCGGAATGTTTCTACTCTGCGAAGTGTCCCATTAATTTATGGCTGCCCATTCCGCTCTGTTATTATTTTTACAACTCTCTTCCGTCGAAAACTTTAGTATGAAAACCTTTCACAAACCTGCCGAAACCGTAATCAGAAGGCTGGGATCAAAATTCCTGACGTACGCCCGGTCGTGCAGCTCGCACGAAGAAACAGATTCGTTTCTGGAGGAGATCAGAAAGAAGTTTCCGGATGCGACGCATCACTGCTATGCATGGCGGCTCAATCCGCACGATCCGGAAGAGTTTTCGCAGGATGACGGCGAACCTTCAGGAACGGCCGGGCTCCCGATTCTGAACGTACTTCGTTCTTTTGAGCTGATCAACGCCATGATCATCGTCGTGCGGTATTATGGCGGAACAAAACTGGGTAAAAGCGGGCTGATTGAAGCTTACGGTGAAGGCGCCAAATCGTGCGTTGAGGAATCCTCCCTGGCCGGCGTGATTGCCGCGGATACCATCCGGATTAAGTATAATTATCCGCATCAGCGGGCGGTGGAGCAGGTTTTGGAGAGATATGAAACTTTTGCGGGAGACTCGGTTTATCTGGCGGATGTCTCCCTCGAGGTTCATATCCTGCAGCATCAGTCGCAACAGCTTCTGGATGATCTTGCTGCGCTGGAATATCTTGGGATTACCGCTGAGCATCTCGGAGATAAAATCATTAGTCAGCCGGAATGACGCCCAGCCGGGACATCGCAAAAATTATTCGATGCAACCGATTTTTGATGTATTTTTAAGGATTATGAAAATTTACACAAAATCAGGTGATGCCGGCGAAACCAGCCTTTTTGGCGGTCAGAGAGTTTCCAAGGGATCACTTCGCATCGAATCTTACGGCACCGTTGACGAACTGAACTCCGCTATCGGCCTCGCGCGCGGTCACGGACTTTCAGAACTGAACGAACACATTGCCGTGCAGTGCCAGAACGACCTCTTTATACTCGGCGCCGATCTTGCCACACCACCGCACCGCAAGAGTAAAATCGACCGCATCGGGGAAAGCCATTACAAAGGCCTCGAAACTTTTATTGATGAGCTCGACACCAAACTCGAACCACTGAAGTTTTTCATTCTGCCGGCCGGCTCTCCTGCCGCCGCATCGCTGCACCTTGCGCGAACCATCTGCCGGCGCGCCGAACGTATTGTAATCCGCGCTTCCACGCAGGAAGAAATTTCGGAGGAAATCGTTATTTATCTCAACAGATTATCTGATCTTCTGTTCACCATGGCCCGCTACGAAAACAAAGAAGCCGGTCACGCCGAAACCAAATGGAAAGTCCGCTAACGTTTACGCATGGCATTATCCAATAAAGCTCGCAACTACATTCAGAAGCATTTTCCGGGAAAGTCTTCGGAAAAAATAGCCGAAGAACTTAAGCTTGATCCCGCCGAGGTTAAAGCGTACACCGATCAGCTGAGCGCCGATGAAATTCCGGCTCCGCGAAGGAAAGTTTTCTTCCTCTTTATGCTGGCAATTCCCGTTCTCTTTTTCATCGTGCTGGAAGTTGCCCTGCGCATCGGCGACTATCGCGGCAATCTCGATCTGTTTATCTATCCTGAGGTTTTTGGCGGAAAATATGGCGTGGTCAATCCAGATTATACAGCGCGGTACTTTTTTGCCACTACGACCATCCCCAGTCCGCCGAATGACGTTTTTCTGATCGATAAACCGGAAAACGGATTCCGTGTTTTTGCATTAGGGGGATCAAGCGCGAATGGATATCCGTACGGCTATAATGCCACGTTCAGTCGCGTGGTGCGCGATGTGCTGCAGGATGCCATGCCCGACCGCCACGTTGAGGTCGTGAATATCGCCACGGCCGCCATCAATACGTTTACGCTTTACGATACGATTGATGAGGTGATTGCCCAAAAACCCGACGCGATCATGATTTACAGCGGTCACAACGAATACTATGGTGCGCTTGGAGTTGGCTCATCCGAAACGCTTGGTGCTTTCCCGGGATTCATTCGTACCTATCTGAAACTGCAGCGCTTCAAAACGTTTTTGCTGATACGCGATGGCCTTGTAAAAATGGCCTCTCTTTTCGGGCCGTCAGGATCAGAAGTACGCGATTCGGGTACGCTGATGCAGCGCATGGTGGGCCAGCAGCAGATCACGCTCGACAGCGATCTGTATGAGATGGGCAAGGTTCAGTACGAAAGTAACCTCAACGCCATCATCAAAAAGCTGGACCGGCGCGGGATTCCGGTATTTCTTGGAAGCCTGACCAGTAACCTGAAAGATCATGAGCCGTTTATTTCAACAGCAACGGAAGATCATCCCCCTGCGGATGAAATTTTCCAGCGTGCCGAACGCGAGTATCGCGCTCAGGATTACGAACGTGCCCTCAGCTCCTTCATCTACGCGCGTGATCTGGATGCCCTGCGTTTTCGTGCGCCAACTTCATTCGGGGATATTATCCGGGGGGTAAGTGAATCTTATGAGACGGTTCATTATGTGCCGGTCAAAGAGGCTTTTCTGGATAGCAGCGAGCATGGCCTGATCGGGTTTAATCTGATGCTGGAGCATCTTCATCCCAACTATACGGGATATCATCTGATGGGTATGACCTTCGCCGAAACGATGATGAACGCGCTGGCCGGTACGCAGAATATCCGCCGTGATCTGGTGCAATCCCCCGAAGATTATATGAACAGGATGCAGCTTACCGAGTTTGATAAACGAGTCGGGGATCACCGCGTGAAGCTTCTGGTAAACAGCTGGCCGTTTGTAGAACAGCGCAGGCCGGGATCCTACCCTGATAACTACCGCCCGTTTTCGCTGGCCGACAGTATGGCTTACGAGGTGGTGAACAGCAGAAACATGCGCTGGGATAAGGGCAAGGTTGAGCTGGCAGAACTGTACCAAAATACGCGCCGGTTTGATAAAGCCATCGCCGAATATGAGGGGTTGATGCGCGACCAGCCCTTTAACGACAGTCCGTTTTTATTTGCCGCGCGGATTCACCTCAGAACCGATAATTTTACTGAGGCAAAACCGTATCTCGAAGCGGCATTTCAAATTGAGGAGTCCCATTTTGCAGCACGGATGCTGGGCGCCATAGAAGTTGATTTTGGGAATCTGGATCGCGGAATTGAGCTGCTTGAACAGGCCCGCAGCATGGAGCCCGAAGATCCGCAGACGTTATTTAATCTGTCCGGCGCATACGGACTAACCCGTGATTTTGAAAAAGCAGACGAAATCCTGCAGATTCTGGAGCAGGTAAACCCGGGATATCCGGGGGCAAGAGAATGGCGCAGGCAGCTGGACGGCCACCTCAGACGAGCCAGATCGAATTAATTATTAAACACAAAACGTATCAAGAACAATGTCATTAATGGTATCCGTATCGGGGATTCGCGGAATTTTCGGCCCTGATCTTAATCCTGAAAACCTTGCACGATTCACCGCCGCGTACGGCACCTGGGCAAAAGGGGGAACTATCGTAGTTGGCCGCGACTCACGCGTAACCGGTGAAATTTGCGAGAATATTATTATTTCAACGCTTCAATCTGTTGGCTGCGATGTCGTTTCCGTGGGAATTGTACCCACTCCGACCGTCGCCATGGGCGTGCTTAAACACAAAGCCGCCGGAGGAATCATCATATCCGCCAGCCACAATCCTGCTGAGTGGAACGCGATTAAAATGCTGAACCACCGCTCCGAGTTTCTGGATGCCACCGAAGGCAAAAAGATTGTGGATATCGCTGAAACCAACGCCATTGAGTACAAGCAGTATCAGGAGATTGGTAAAGTTACGCACGACACTGATATCCTGGACTGGCATATTCAGAAAATACTTGAGCTGCCATATATCGACCGCGACACCATTTCCGCAGCCGGATTCTCTGTTGCCGTGGACGCGGTAAACGGCGCAGGGTCAGATTCGATGCCGCAGCTGCTCGAAACGCTGGGCGTGAAGAAAGTTGGCAAGCTGCACTGTACGCCAAACGGATTGTTCCCGCATAATCCCGAACCGCTGCCGGAAAATCTGACCGAAATTTGTGAAATGATGGAATCCGGCGAATACGACCTCGGCGTTGTAGTTGATCCCGATGCCGACCGCCTCGCTTTGGTTGACAACACCGGTAAACTCTTCGGCGAAGAATACACGCAGGCCGCCGCATTCGATTTTTACCTCTCCAAAAATAACGGCGATGTGGCCACCAATCTCTCATCCTCTATGATCTGCGATGACATCGCATCAAAGCACGGCGGCAAATGTCACCGCTCTGCCGTTGGAGAGATCAACGTGGTGATTAAACTTAAGGAAACCGGAGCCGTAATCGGCGGCGAGGGAAATGGCGGTGTCATCAATATGGATCTGCATCCCGGCCGCGACGCGCTTGTTGGAACCGCGATGGTTCTGCAGCTGCTGGCAGAGAAAAAGATGACGTCATCTGAATACCGCCGCAGCCTGAAGGACTATTTTATAGTCAAGAATAAAATCAGCCTGCAGGGTATGGATGCCGAAGCCACGCTGAAAACTATTTCCGAAAAATTCAGCGATTATGAGCAGGATCATACCGACGGCGTAAAAATTCTTTTTGACGACGGCTGGGCGCACATGCGGAAATCCAACACCGAACCAATCATCCGGATTTATACAGAGGCCGGATCGATGGAACGCGCCAAAGAAATTGGTGAGGGAATAAAGAAACTGGTTTAGAGATATAATCATTGCCTTTAGTCAGGTGATGACTTTTTTTCAAAAAACCTCGCTAATTAGTACGCGGCATCTGCGAATGCTATGTTGTTTAAAATCAATACTTGTAGGTACAGGGCATGCCCTGTACCTACAAGTATTGAATGAATGCCCAAAATGTGTTTCAAGGCACTATATCATCTAAGGAAAAGAACCTCCTCACAAAATTAAATACCAGAATTAGAATTTAGCTATTG